>JBFJHN010000641.1:0-2477 GCA_041613275.1 Candidatus Krumholzibacteriia bacterium
CCGCGACGTCGCTCGGCGTCGGCGAGGGCCCGCTGTTTCCGGACCAGGAGACGCGTCCCTGGCTGCACGTGAATGCCGTCGGCTCGGATTTCGTCGGCAAGTTCGAGCTGCCGCTCGCGATGTTGCGCCGCGCCCTGGTCTGTCCGGACTGCCCGGAGCAGGCGCTGCTGGAAGGCGAGGCCCAGCAGCTCGAACGGAGCGACCTGGGGCCGAGCCTGCCGCAACTGATCCAGCGCAGGCAGCATTTCACCGAAGCCCGCGAGCGGCTCACGGTCTTCGACTCCACCGGTTGGGCGCTCGAGGATCACGTTGCGTTGGAGATGATTCTCGAGCATGCAGCACGCTGCGGCGTCGGCTCAACGGTGCAGTTGGAGTGGATCGGTCCGGACCCCATGGATCCGTACGGATTCGAATCGTCTTGACATCGCAGGCGTACAGAGACAAACGGCGGCGTCCGCTTTCTCGGGTGACGAGGCGAACGCTTCGAGAGCCATGATCGAGATCCGCGACCATGAAGTCCACGTCTGGCACACCTCCCCCGAGGCGGTTTTGGCCGAGCGTCCCGCGGACCAACTGCTGGCCCTACTATCGGATGACGAACGCGAGCACTGTCGGCGCGCGTTGCACGAACGCGTGCGGCGCGAGCGCATCGTGTCGAAGGCCATGGTCCGTCTGTGCCACTCCTGGTACGTCGACCTTTCGCCGCAGTCCTGGCGCTTCACGACGAACGCTCATGGCCGGCCCGAACTGGTCCGCCCCGGCGGCGTCCCCCCGCTGCGTTTCAACGTGGCCCATTCCCACGGCGTCGTCGTCTGCGCCTTCGCGCTGCGCCGCGATGTCGGTGTCGACGTCGAAGACGTGTCCCGACGTAAGCTCGACGTCGAGGTGCTGACCAAGTATCTGTCGCCGTCCGAACGCGCGCACATTGCCACGCTGCCCCGCGATCGACAGCGTCTCGTGTTTCTTCGTTACTGGACGCTGAAGGAGGCCTACGCCAAGGCCCGCGGGCTGGGGCTCAAGCTCCCGTTCCACACGTTTTCCGTCGATCTGAGCGCGGATCCGCCGTCACTCGGCTCCACCTCCGAGGCGCCCGACTGGGCACTCGACCAATTCCACGTGCCGCCAACGCACGTCGTGGCCGTGGCCGCCCGACGCCCACCCGGCAATCGGCTCGAGTTCGTCCGCGGTCGAGTGGACGGCCTGGCGACGCCGCCAAGTGTTCGGCCGCCGCGTTGACACGAGAGCGCGGCAAGCTGAGCCGGTCGGACCCGAAGCTCAGCCCACTCGTGGTCAATGGGGGCGCGCGGGCGGAGACGCCGGGGTACAAATCGGCAGGATGTCGCCTATCCTCATGATCGCACCGCTGCAATAGCTCGCATTTTCTTCCCGGCTCTGCTCCTTGCGGAATGGGTGCTGTCCCCGCTTGTGATCCACCCGGAACACGCAACTCCCATTCGTGGCGGCCACGATCGCGTCCGTTGTCGTGACGATATCGACCGCACCTGCCATCTCTTCCGGTACTTCCACCAGGAAACTGCGGTCGGAGATGTCCAGCACGCTCGCGTGCTCGAAGGGGAATGGCAGCTTGTTGACGGGCGTGTTCGTGTAGAGGTAGGGCTTGGTCAACATGTCGACCTCGAACAGGAACCGAGCCCGTTCGTCCTGCCACCACGATTGGCTGGTCGCGAAACCGTGGAGCAGCTCGTCGAACTGCTGGCGCGCCGCGTGCAGCACGACGTGATACACCGTTGGGTAGTTGGGAACTTCGTAGTACGCCGCATCGGCGATCGACGCCTCACAGAACTTCGCGAATGCGCTGTCGGGGTGGCGCCGGGTGAAGTCGACGAAAGCCGAGAACAGCCGCGCATAGGACATCTTGCCGCTTTCGTGAAGATAGGTGCCGAGCCGCTTGAGGACGTGGGTGTTGTACAGCGCCAGCACTGCGTAGAAAAAACGCAAGCCCTCCTTGAAGTCCTCGTAGCTGACCTCGGCGGTCTCGACCACCAGCTCCGCTTCCGAGACACGGTCGTCAACACTTCGCGTGACGAGCTTGTATTCGTCTTTCTTGCGATACAGCGGCGTATTGTGCAGCAGCATGTGGGGATAGGCGATGATGTGCGCCGCTTTGCGCGCACACAGGCTTTCGATGCCCTTCTTGAAAGACGACAGCGTCTCTCCCGGCAGCGGCCAGATCAGCTCGATGTAGGAGCTGACCTGGTTCTCGTTGAGGTCCTCCTGCAAGGCCTCGTACGCGCTGAGCTTGATGTTCTTGCGGTCGACGTGCTCCAGCGTTGTTCCGTCGAGTGACTGCATGGAGATCGGTTGGGTGTTCAACATCTCGGCGTCGCTGAAGACTTTCGCGATCTTGGCCACCCGCTGCGGTGAGTTCTTGGCGGCCGCGAAGTAGACGTAGAACGGGATCCCGCGCTCCCTCTTGCAGTCGGCGATGTGCTGGGCGAGGGCGACGTCGCGCTTGA
>JBFJHN010000642.1:0-2473 GCA_041613275.1 Candidatus Krumholzibacteriia bacterium
CGTCGGCGGAGTCCGTGGCGAAGTCACCGTCGTTGTCCAGCAGGTCGCTGCACGACGTGCTGAGGGTCACGTCCGGACGGCCGTAATGCGGTGGCGAGACGTCTTCGCCGAGCGGCGTCGGATCGCTGTCGTGGCAAGGGCTACAGCTGACCGGAGGCGAGGCGTTCGCGTGGTGCAGCCGAAGGCCGGCTGCCTGCAAACCGACGGTGCCACCGTAGTCTCGGCCATGGCAACCCAGACAGCTGAATGCAGTCGCATCTCCGGCGCTCGACGTCGAAACCGGCTTGGAGCCTGCCCCATTCGGATGACACATGTTGCAGTTGCTCGTGAATGCGCTTTGGTGCACGTCGTGAAGCTCACCTTTTCCCTGGAAGCCGGGGTGACACGTGGCGCATTGCGAGTCGGTGTAGTTCGGATAGGCCCCAATGCCGCTGACCCCCAGGATCAGCGCAACGCACGCGAGTACCGCTGTTCTCATGCTTCACGCTCCATGATGCTCGTATGCCTCACACGAAACTTCTCCGTACCATCGTGCGTCGATTCCATGAGCCCGGGCAAGGAGAACTCAAAATACTGTGCAGGTCCTTTGTGACACCCGTAGGTGCGGTCGGCGTCGCGCCGTGCCTCGTATCGTGTTGAGCAAGCCCGGGGTTCTCGTCGTCCAGCGTCCCGAGGACGATACGGCCTCGGTGGCTTGTTCACCCTGGTGCCGGCGATGATTGCCGACGTCGTCGACGTCGACGAGCTCGAAACCAACGACTCAGCGTAACAACACGAGCTTCTTCGTTGCGGTGAAGCGTGGCGTGTCGAGCCTGTAGAAGTACACGCCGCTCGGTACCGCGTTCGCGTTCCACGCGACATCGTGCCAACCGCGGACGTGGAGTCCGCGTGCAAGCGTCACGACTTCGCGCCCGCGCACATCGTAGATCTTCAGCGTAGCGTCGGTTTCGCGCGGCAGCGCGAACCGGATGCGTGTATGGGGATTGAAGGGGTTGGGAGTGTTCTGGAGGAGCTGGTAGCGCAACACGGCGGTCGCATCGGTTGGATCGTCGACCGCGATCAGAGCCTCCAGGTTCAAGTCGAAGCTCACGTCCGAGCTCGTCTGGCTCGACTGATGAACCTCGACCGCGACGAGGTTCGTTCCCGGCAACAGCGACGTCGTCGGAACGATGGCGTTGACAAGCACCGCTTCGAGTGAACCACCGAGCGGCGTCGACGCGAACGTCGTCGCGGTGATGGCGCCCGACGGCATGTTGTTGCGTAGGATCTCGTTACCGTTCAGATACACGACGGCGCCGTCATCGCGCAGGACGGTCACGCTGAGGTCGGTGTAGGCCGATGGATCGGGAATGGCGAACGCCCTCCGGAAGTAGGTCGTGACGTAATTGCCCGAGTTGCACGCGGGTGCGCTGGGTCCACAGTTCACGATTGTGGCTTCACCGCCATCGCCGTATCCAAGCTCGGCCGGACCCGTCGCCCAGGTGCCATCCGGAAACGTCGGTTCGCGCCAGGCGGTGCCTTGATCCGTGCCGTCGTCCAAGTACCTCCACACATCGCCAAACGGGATGAGCGTCGTTTCCGTGTACGGCCACGTCGGCTCGTAGACCGTGAACGTGTCGATCAACGTGCCACCCGCACCGCCCTGCACCGAATAGAACTGGAACACGATGCTGTCCGCATCGGCCTCGATCAGCATGGCCCCGTGTGCATCGTTGAACCGCACCACGCTCCCAGGCTCGGGCGCGTTGAAACCGTAAAGCGCGTTGCCCCCGGCACCGCTGACGAAGTACGGAAATCCATCCTTCAGGATGCGTTCGTAGACGTGATCATGTCCCGTGATGACGGCGGTGGCACCCCACTGCTCGAACGGCCACTGCAAAGTCGTGTTGTTTCCGTGCTGCGCACTCGAGTACGGCGAGTGGTGGAAGAAGACGATCTTCCAGGGGCAAGACGAAGCGACAAGCTGTGCCTTGAGCCAGGAAGCTTGCACGGACGTGCTGCCGTTGCCGTCCGGTTCGGAGTTGTCACTATTGAGCGCGAAGAAGTGGACGGGACCCTGCACGAAATCGTAGTAGCGTTCGTTTCCCGAAGTGTTCGACGTTGGAATCCCAGCTCCCGGCAGCGTGAAGTAGGCCTCGTAGGCCGGCACACCGCCACCATTGAAGATGTCGTGATTGCCCAACGAAGGGAAGAAGCGATTGGTTGGCGATCCCGGGCCGTAGGCCCCGCTGTAGCCTCCGATGAAGCTGCTGTAGTACTGGCCGACGTTGTCGTCGATGGGCGTGTCGCCGTAGCTATTGTCGCCCGTCGTGATGATGAAATCGGGAGACCAGCCATGCACGAGGTCGGCGACGGCCTGCTCGTTGGCGTTGTTGATTCCGTAGTCGCCGAAAGCCGCGAAACGCACGCTTGCGGACGCACATGAAAAACACGTGCCCCACACGGCAAGGGCGAGTACGAAACGCGAAGCTCC
>JBFJHN010000643.1:0-2470 GCA_041613275.1 Candidatus Krumholzibacteriia bacterium
GAACAACAAAGCATGGTCCCATTGATCGACGAGCGTCTCGGCCAAGCGCGCGGCGTTGCGCACCCGCACGTCCCAGCTTCCGTGCGAGCGCGGGATGTGCTCGAGATGACCGTAGCGCGCCAACACCGTTGCGGCCGACTTGGCGCCCCACCCCGGCAGTCCGGGGAAGCCGTCGGCGCTGTCGCCGACCAGCGCCAGATAGTCGGGAATCGATTCCGGCGTCACGCCGAACTTCTCCTGCACGCCGGCGGCGTTGCGCAGCTTGCGCGCGCGCCGATCCAGCTGCACCACACGCTCACCCGTGACGCACTGACTGAGATCCTTGTCCGGCGTGCAGATGAGCACGCGATCGACACGTTCATCGGCGGCCGCAAGTCGCGCGGCCGAGGCCAACGCGTCGTCGGCTTCCAGGTCGACCATGGGCCACACGACGACACCCATCGCGGCCAGCGATTCCTCGAGAATCGGGAACTGCTTCAGCAACGCGGGCTCGATGCCCTCACCGGTCTTGTAGCCGGGCCACATCGCGTTGCGGAACGACTCGACGACCTTGTCGGTGGCGACACCGACGTGCGTGGCGCCGTCGCGCAGCATGGCGAGGATCGAACCCATGACGCCGAGCACGGCGCCGACCTCGCGTCCTTGCGCGTCGCGCGACGACGGCACGGCGAAGTAGTGCCGAAACAGCTCGTACGTGCCATCGACCAGGTGGACGTCCATGCGCGGCTCTCCATCGACGAGGCGTGCGTTGCCCGGTTTCGAAGCATGCCGTGGTTCGAATCGCAGTATACTCCGACTCGACATGGCCACGACGACCCGGAAATCCGAAGACCTGCAGCGGCGTGCGCGTCGGGGTACGCGCCGCGCATGGCACGGCATCACCGAAGGCATCGAGCTCCAGGAGCTTTGGACGCAGTTCAAGTCCGATGCGCGCCAGAGCTACGGGTTGTACTCGGAGGAGCTGGACTGGCAGTCGGTCGCCACGATTCCGCAATGGAAGCGGCCGTGGGCCGTCACACGCCTGCTCTTCTGGGTTTTGCTGCACAAGCTCACGCCGGCGCGGCGCTTGTTTCTGGTCGCCACGCTGGTGGTGGCCGGGTGTGCGGTGTTCGACGTTCGGCTCTTCGGTTTGCCTCGTCCGGTGCAGTTGATCATCGCGTTCCTGGGTCTGATCGTGCTCCTCGCGCTGGAGCTGTCGGATCGCGTCACGATGAAACGCGACCTCGAGATCGCACGCGACATCCAATCGTGGCTGTTGCCGGAAGCGCCGCCTGTGGTGCCCGGTCACGAGATCGCCTTCTCGACACGTCCGGCCAACACCGTGGGCGGCGACTACTACGACGCCTTCTATCGCAAGACGTCGGCGGACGACGGACCGTTGCTTCTGGTGGTCGCCGACGTCGCCGGCAAGAGCGTACCGGCGGCGCTTCTGATGGCGCGCTTCCAGGCCAGCCTGCGAACCTTGGCGGCCGGACCTGCGTCTTTCGAGGAGCTGGTGAAGCGGTTGAACCAGCAAGTCTGCGCCAACAGCCTGGGAGGACGGCGTTTCACCACGGCGTTCCTCGGCGAGCTGTGGCCGCGCGAGCGCCGTCTGACGTACGTGTGTGCCGGCCATCCGCCCGCGCTGCTGGTGCGCGCGGGCGGCTTGCAGAAGCTCGACTGTGGCGGCTTGCCGTTCGGCGTCGACGCGAGCGCGCCCTACGAAGCCGACAGCGTGCGCCTCGAGCCCGACGATCTGTTGATCGTCTACACGGATGGCGTGTGTGATGCGACGAACGCGCAGGACGAGGACTTTGGCGAGCCTCGCCTGCTTCAGGGGCTCGACGATCTGCGCGGCAAAGGCGTCGAGAGCGTGCGCGACGTGCTCACGCGCCGCGTCGACACCTTCGTGGGTGGCGCGCGTCAGGTCGACGACATGACCTGGCTGTTGGCGCGAACGTACCCCTCCTGACACGTCCGAACGACGCTCCACGCACCGCACGCGCCGCACGCGCGACGCCGCGCACGGCCCACTTCACGCACCCCCGCGAAGGGCGTACGATGGCGCCAATGATCGGTCAAACCGTGAAGAACTACACGATCGAGGAGCTGCTCGGCAAAGGCGGCATGGGCGCCGTGTATCGGGCACGCGATCTCAAGCTCGATCGCTACGTAGCGCTCAAAGTGCTGCCGCACGAGCTCATGCGCGACGAGGAGCGCCGGCGGCGCTTCGTGCAGGAGGCGAAGGCGGCGTCCGCGGTCAACCATCCAGCCATCGCGCAAATCTACGAGATCGAGGACGACCACGAGATCAGCTACATCGCGATGGAGTACGTCGACGGGTCCACCGTGCGACAGCTCATCCAACGCGACGAGCTCGACCTGCTGGCCGCCATCGAGGTGAGCATCCAGGTGGGCGATGCGCTCGCCCGCGCCCACGATGCCGGCATCGTGCATCGCGACATCAAGTCGGACAACATCATGGTCACGC
>JBFJHN010000644.1:0-2457 GCA_041613275.1 Candidatus Krumholzibacteriia bacterium
CCGCGGAACTCTTCCGCGCCGACGCCATACAACCCCACGCCCAGACCGCTCACGGCGCCGAAGTCGTTGTAGCCCGGCTTCCACAGCGTGAAATTGAGCCCGACGATGGACTCGATGTCGCGGTCGACGGCGTTGATGCGCACGCCGCGCCAGCGCGCCGCGTTGCCGAAGCTGATGCCGGTGTCCGCGACGCCCAAGTCCAGCGATGCGGCCAGTGCTCCTGCTGGTCCCCAAAGCGTGACGAGCACCGCCCCCACGGTGGCGAGGCGCTTCCGGGTTCGCGCGGATCCGGCGCAGAGATGGGGCATGGCGTGGTCCCTTCGGAACTTCGGAGATTTCGCGGTCGTAACCTTAAGATCGGATCCCGCGCCTCCGATGTTTCACACATGCGACGAACGGCAGAGGAGAGCCTCCATGTCTGGACTGCCACGACACGCCGCGGCGGCCCGCCGCACGCTGGGTTTGGCCTGCGCGCTCGGCCTGGCCTGGGTGCCTGCGGCGACCTCCATCGTCATCCGGCACGATCGTGACGACGAAGCCCACCGCGCGCTGGCGGCGCGCTATCCCGCCGCCGTGCAGGTGCTCCCGGACGGCGCCGGCGTGCTGGTGGCACCGCGCTGGGTGCTGACCGCGGCGCACGTCGCCGACGGCGTGGCCGATCAAAAGCCGCGCGTGATCGTCGGCGATCGTGACGTCGCCGTCGATTGGGTCGTGCTGCATCCGGACTGGCAGGGCATGGGTGCGCACGACATCGCGCTCCTGCGCCTGGCGGAGGCGGTGGAAGACGTGTCGCCGGCTCAGCTCTACGCGGGCGACGACGAAGAAGGCAGGGTCGTGACGTTCGTCGGCAACGGCGATTTCGGCGACGGCCGTCGAGGCCCGCAACAGCAGGACGGCGTGCGTCGCGCGGCCACCAACCGCGTCGAGTCCGTCGACGACGACTGGATCACCTTTCGCTTCGACGCGCCGCCCGAGGGCACCGAGCTCGAGGGCGTGAGCGGCCCCGGCGACAGCGGCGGGCCCGCGCTCGTCGTCACGGACGGCGCGCTGGTGACGCTCGGGGTCAGCGTCGCCAGTCGAGGCGCCAAGCCGGGACGCTACGGGGTCGAAGAGATGTACACGCGCGTTTCGACGCATCGCGCCTGGGTCGAATCGGTCCTGGCCGGCGACGAAGAGGCGGGGTTTGCGCCGGGGGGTCGAGGGATGCGCCGGGACTGATCGGCATGGGACGGGGGTTGGCGCGCGACGCGCGCTCGCGGTAGGGTGCGGCCTGCGAGGTGTCGCATGGATCCACGCTTGGAGACGCATCACAAAGCGCTGCAGCTGAACACGCGCCTGCTGCGCAACTGCTTGGCCGGCGTGGACGACGCGCTCGCGCGCCGTCGGCCCAACGAGCACACGAACAATCTCGCTTTCCTGGCCATGCACCTGGTCGACGTGCGCGCCTATGCGACCCGCTATCTCGGCGGCGACCTGTTGTCGCCGTTCCACGAGATTCTCGAGCCCATCAAGAAGATCGACGAGCTCGAGACCTACCCGGAAGTCGACGCGCTTCTCGCCGCCTGGGCGGCCAGCGAAGCGCCGTTGTTCGAGCGCCTGGGAGCGCTCACATCCACCGACCTCGACGGCGAGGCCGAGCCCAAGTTCCCGCTTGGCGCCACACGGCTCGACGGGCTGACCTTTCTCGTCGAGCACGAATCCTTTCACATCGGACAGATGGCGATCCTGCGCCGCGTGCACGGCCTCCCGGCCATGAGCTACGCATGACCATGCGCACGCATGCACGCATCGGAATGACGACGCCAAGATGAGCTACTCGCTGCTGAAGACGCTGCACATCGTCGGCAGCATCCTGTTCGTCGGCAACATCACGGTCACCGCGCTGTGGAAGGGGATGGCGGACCGCACGCGCGTTCCGCAGGTGGTGGCCTTTGGGCAGCGGCTCGTCACGCTCACCGACTTCGTGTTCACCTCGACCGGCGCGGCGCTGGTGCTCGGCAGCGGACTTCTCATGCTGCGCAGCTTCGCGGGCGATCCGTGGCAGATCGCGTGGATCCGCTGGGGGATGATCCTCTTCGTCGCTTCGGGAGCGCTGTGGGCGGCGGTGCTGATTCCGATCCAGGTGCAGCAGGCGCGCCTGGCGCGCGCGTTCGTACCCGGAAGCGCCATCCCGGAACGCTACTGGGTTCTGGGGCGGCGCTGGATGGCGGTCGGCATCGTCGCCACGCTTCTGCCGCTCGTCAACGTCGTCCTCCTGGTGGTCAAGCCGCTTTGAGCGCACGAGGAACGGCCTCCCGCACCACGCGCAAGCCACTCAAGCCACGCAAGACGCGAGCAACGTCGGGCCGGGTGTCGCCGCGCCGCATGAGCGCGGTGCTCGAGCGCCTGTCGCGCCAGTACGACACCGAGCAGTTCGTGCAAGCGCACGGGCGCGATCCCTTCCGGATCCTCATCGGC
>JBFJHN010000645.1:0-2445 GCA_041613275.1 Candidatus Krumholzibacteriia bacterium
CCGAGGTGGTCGGCGGCCACTTTCTGATGGTGTGGGAGCTGGGCGAGCGCACGCTGTGGGAAGCGTACGAGCGTCCTCGCCCGGTGAAGTACTCGCTGCACGTGCTCGATCAGGTTCTCGAGGGACTCGCGTACGCGCACGATCGCGGCGTCATCCATCGCGACATCAAGCCCGAGAACATTCTCGTGTGGCGCGACGGGCGCGTGAAGCTCATGGACTTCGGCGTTTCCAAGCTCATGGATCGACCGCACACGCACACGACCGTCACCGGAACACCAAGTTACCGCGCGCCCGAGCAGGCCTACGGGCGGCCAACCTTCGGGTCGGACGTCTTCGCGCTGGCACTGGTGTTCTACGAAATGGTCACGCGCACGCTGCCGCGTTGGCCGCTGCGCTGGCCGTTCGAGAAGCACGAGCTGTTCGAGTCGCGCGTTCCGGAGGGGCTCGTGCGCGTCGTCCGGCGAGCGGCGAGCTTCGATCTCGATAAGCGCTATCGCAATGCCGGCGCCATGCTGCGCGCCGTGCGTGCCGCCGTGCCGCAGCTGGGCAACGGCGAAACGCACATCCAGCTGGTGGCGCCGGCACCAAAAAGACTCTCGTGGCGCGAGTATCGCCAGCAAGAGTTCGAGAAGCGCTACGCCAAGCACCTGCATCTCGACTATCGCTGCAACCGCTGCGCCGGGCCGATCTCGGAGTTCATGGGCGTGTGCCCGTGGTGCGGCTACAAGAACAACTCGTTCGACGGCATCACCACCTTCCCCGGCGTGTGCGTGCGCTGCGAGCACGGCGTGCACGACGACTGGGCCTACTGCGCGTGGTGCTACGGCGCCGGCTTCGACGAGATCTCGCACGTGCCCAGCCGCGATCCGCGCTACTCGGGGCGCTGCAGCCGTTGCGGCGAGCGACGCTTGATGCCGCACATGAAGTTCTGCCCCTGGTGCAACAGCCGCCTGCGTCCGTGGCGCAGCCGCAAGCTGCACGAGCGCTGCTCGTCCTGCCGCAACTCCGTCGCCGGCGACTACTGGGACTTCTGCCCGTGGTGCGGCAAGGATCTCGTCCTCCAACGCACACGCAACGGCCTGCGCCGCAGCGGCTGAGGCGAGCACACAAGTCGAGTGCGTAGCTTGGGACGTTACGGTCGACGGGGGCTGCGATCGTCCTTCCTTGCTCAGACAGACTCGGGCGGTGCACGCACTCGGACGCGCCAGCCAACCTCGCCCCGCCCTCGTAACTCGCCGGAAGAACGATCGCAGCCCCTTCACCTCGGGCGTACCGGCTCACACCGATCTCGGGACTCGCGATCCGCGCTGCAGCGCGGCCTTCGGTGTCCGGATTGCGTGGGCAGCGGAAGACCCGGGCGCGAATTCGCGCTACGCAGAGGGCGCCACCGATCTCCCGCGACACGCGCTCCCGCTGCGGGAGTTGATATGTCAATGATTGCTAAATATTGACAATTTCTGTTATGATCGATTCTGCGAGTTGAGAGGAAAGGGGACACCCGTGAACGTGTCTTTGACGCCCGAGCTCGAGCGCTACGTGCAGGCGAAGGTCGAGTCCGGCATGTACAACTCCGCGAGCGAGGTCGTCCGGGAAGCCCTGCGATTGCTCGTGGAACGCGAGATGCTCCACGAGTCTCGGCTCGATCACGTCCGTCGTATGGTCGCCGAAGGGCTCGCGGACGTGGACGCCGGCCGACTCGTGGATGGAGAAGAAACCTACAAGAAGCTCCGGCGTCGCGTCCCGCGCCGACGGAAGAAGGCTTGAAGCGCTACGTCCTCACCGCTCACGCCGAGAAAGATCTCGAAGACCTATCTCATCGCGTATCGACCGGAAACGAATCCTCTCCAGGTTCTGCGCATCATCGTGGATTTCGCCGGGATCTTGCCGAGCCGTTTCGGGGATGACACCCGTCAGGGCAACTCGTGTGAACCTCGTCGACGCTTTGGGCATGACGGCGCACGTCAAGAATACGAGTTGCTCCACATGGGAATCACGGACACTCCCGCTGCGGGAGTGCGAGGGCTCGCTAGAAACGGATCTGCGAGCCCAGGCCGGCGGAAATGAAGTTGGAGCCGTAGCCCTCGCGCAGGACCTTGAAGCCCAGGGGGCCGGTGCAGTGTGCGGGAGCCACCTTCTTGACGCCGACGTCGTTCTTGAGGCGCGACATCAAGCCCGAGATCTCCTCGGCGCCGTACGGGAGCAGATGGTAGCCGCCCATGATCAGCTCGATGTCTCGCCCCAAGGTGCTCTTGGCTTCGCGGGCGATGGCTTCCACCGTGCTGTGTGAGCAGCCGACGACGAGCACCTGACCGTTGGGCGTTTCGAGCGCCAGGGACAGCTCGGGCAAGCCGATGAACGTGGCATCGTCGCCGCTCGTACCGCCGTGGAGGCTCAGGTCGGGATAGCGATAGAAGTAGCCCAGGAACGGCGAACGTGTGAACACGA
>JBFJHN010000646.1:0-2430 GCA_041613275.1 Candidatus Krumholzibacteriia bacterium
ACGTGGCACGGTTCTTCAGATACTCGGGCATCACGCTCAGCGCTGAGATCAGGCTATTCCGGTCGGCGACATAGAAGCAGTCGCAGTCGAAGTTGGTGAACATCCACTTGTGCGGGTTGAAGCAGTAGCTGTCGGCGAAATCCAAGCCGTCGTGGATGAAGCGCAGCTCCGGACACAGCGCCGCGGTCCCGGACATGGCCGCATCGACGTGCATCCACAAGCCGTGCTCGCGCGCCACCGCGCCGATGTCGTCCAGCGGGTCCATGGCGTTCGACGAGGTGCTCCCGACCGTCGCGGTGACGAAGAAGGGCACGAGACCGTCGGAGCGATCGGCGGCAACCTGCGCGCGTAGCGCCTCGGGTTGCATGGCGAGGTGATCGTCGACGGGGATCGAGCGCAGACGCTCCGCTCCGAGACCGGCGATGCGTACGGCCTTCAGAACCGACGAGTGCGCTTCGCAGGACGCGTAGACGACGAGGCGCGGGTTGGCACCGTTTGCGGGTTGGCTGCCGCGCGTGGCACGCTGGCCGGTGGCGCGCTCTCGCGCCGCCAGCAAGGCGCACAGAGTGGCACTGGATGCGGTGTCCTGCAGCACACCGCCCCCTTCGGTGTCCGACTTGAACTTGCGCGGCAGGTCGAGCATGTCGACCAACCAGTCGAGCACGTGGGTTTCGAGCTCCGTGCACGCAGGGCTCGTGGCCCAGAGCATGCCCTGGACGCCCAATCCCGCCGAGAGCAGCTCACCGAGAACGGACGGGCCCGAGACGTTGGCGGGGAAGAAGGCATGGAAGTGTGGAGATTGCCAGTGCGTGATCCCTGGCATCAGGATGCGGTCCACGTCGTCCAGCATGGAGTCGAACGATTCGCCCCGCTGCGGCGCGTGTTCGGGAAGCTGAGCACGCACGTCGCCAGGAGCCAGGCGCGACAGCACCGGATGGGACTCGACCGTCTCCATGTAGTCGGCGATCCAATCGACGACGCGACGGCCATGACGGCGAAAATCCTCCGCCGACATGTGATCGCCGCGGACCGGATTCATGCGCACCTCCCTCCGCAATGGACGCCTGTTGTGGCAAGCACGCCCCCGGGATGCGCTCCCGCAGCGGGAGCGCGCTCGGGCACCGTCGCATCCTCGACCTGGTGCCGTATACTAGCGCGCGACCAGCAATTCGGGGAGTCTCGATGACGGTGCGAAGACACGAGCTCGAGTTCGAGGGCACGGCCGACATGGACGTCGTGGACGTCACCGATGCCGTGCGGGAGTTCGTGCGCCAGAGTGGCGCGCGCGAAGGCGCGGTCGTCGTCTTCACGCCGGGATCGACGGCCGGCGTGACGACGATCGAGTTCGAAACGGGTGCGTTGAACGATTTGAAGCGCACGATGGAGCGCCTGGCGCCGCGCGACGCCGAGTACGAGCACAACCTGCGCTGGGGCGACGGAAACGGCTATTCGCACGTGCGCTCGGCGCTGCTGGGACCATCGCTCACGGTCCCCATCCACGACGGCGAGCCCCTCCTCGGCACCTGGCAGCAGATCGTGGTGTGTGACTTCGACAACCGGCCGCGTCGCCGGCGCGTGGTGGTGCAGCTCATCGAGTCGCACGACGGTTCGTCGAGCCGTTGATCGACTCGCGCGAGGACACCGTGGCCTGGAGCGCTCAGCGCGAGGCGCTGTCGAGCTGCACCGGGTCGGGGCTCTCGAACACCGCGCGCGGCAGCTCGTCGTAGACGGCCAGCTTCCAGTCCTTCTCCCGGCCACGGCTGCCGGCCAGCATGATCTTGCCGACGCGTTTCCAGTCGCCCCACGGGCCGGTGAAACGGGGCTCGGGATCGCTGGCCTTGGTGTAAAAGCTCCACTCCCCGATCAGGCGCGTCTCCTTGTCGACGCACACCTCGTACTTGTTCTCGGGCGTGCGTCCCACGCCGGCGAAGGTGAGCTCCAGCACATCCGCCCGGCGGCCGTCTTGCATGTCGCGCTCTCCGACGTAGCGCAGCGTGACGCCGGGATCCTGCAGCTTGTAGGGCATGAAGGCCCAGTAGCTGTCGTTCACCCACCAGGCGTAGCCGAGGTCGAGAAGTTTGGAGAGCGAGTCGGGCTCCGTGATTTCGGTGCCTTCCACCCAAGCGCGTCCGTTGCGGTTCTGGATGTTCATCAGGACGAGATGCTTTTCGTCTTCGATGCGCACGTCACCGCTGTAGCGATCCCAGTAGTGCTGGCGCCGATCGAAGAAACGCCAGCTCAGGTAGCGCGTCTTCTCCCAGGCCTCGGCACCGCCGAGGGCCTGCATGACCTCGCGTGCAACCTCCGCCGCGCGTGCATCGCTTTGTTCGGAAGCCTCGTCCGCGTCACCGCGCCCGACGAGCAGGCCGGAAACGGCGATCACCAACATGGCGTTGCGGAGCGTGCGACCGAGCACACACATCTTGTTTC
>JBFJHN010000647.1:0-2414 GCA_041613275.1 Candidatus Krumholzibacteriia bacterium
GCTTGCGCGAGGCGCTTGACCTCGAGCCGGGCGATCCCCACACGCAGGAGCGCATCGCCGAGCTGTTCACGCGGATTTCAACCACGGGTGGTCGAACATGACGGTCGCACAGCGCACCACGAGCGGGCGCGCGCACGACGGCGTCCTGCAAGACGTGCTCACGAGCCGGCAGATTCTCTCGGAAGAAGAGGTCGAAGCGTTCGCGCGCCACGCGCGTGACGAGGGCGCCGACCTCGCTCAGATCCTCGAGCGCGAGGGCATCCTGTCGCACGACGAGCTCCTGCAGGTGCTCGAGAACCACTACTTCTGTCCCGCGTTCGACATCCGGAGCGTTCCGTACGACGCGAGCCTTCTGAAGTTGATTCCACGCCGCCTGGCAGAGCGGCACAACGTCTATCCGGTGGCGCAGAACGAGGACGCGCTCACGGTGGCGTTCGCGCGCCCGGATGACGAGACCGCAGCCGACACGATCACGCACTGGACGATGAAGCGCATCACGCGCGTCGTGGCCCTGCGTCACGAGCTCGTGACCACGATCCGGCGCAGCTACGATCGCTTCTCGGGCGAGATCAAGCACGCAAGCGCGCGTCGCACGCCGCAACCGCAGGCGCCGGCGACGCCGAAGCCGCGCAGCAGCACGACGATTGCGGCTCTGATCGAAAAGCGCGATCCGGTGGAGATCGTCGACGCGCTGGTTCTGGAGGCCGTGAAGCTGGATGCCACCGACGTGCACGTCGAGCCCAGCAAGGAAGGCCTCGACGTCCGCTACCGCATCGACGGCATCCTGCATCGCGTCGCGCAGCTGCCACGCGCGGTTGCGCCTCCGGTGGCAGCACGTTTGAAGGTGATGGCGCAGATGGACATCGCAGAGCGTCGTGTGCCCCAGGACGGTCGTTTCACACGCCTGGTCAACGACATCACGATGGACGTGCGCGTTTCCAGCCTGCCGGCGCAGTACGGCGAGAAGATCGTCCTGCGGCTCCTGCGCGAGAACGTCGACCTGCTGAACGTCGAGAACCTGCACATGCCCGACGAGATCCGCAAGGTGCACCAGGACATGATCACGAGTCCCCTGGGTTTCTTCGTGGTGGTGGGTCCGACCGGAAGCGGCAAGACGACCACGCTCTATGCCACGCTCATGGAGCTGGAGCGCGAGAGCCTGAACGTGGTGACGCTCGAGAACCCCATCGAGTACAGCCTCGAAGGGATCACCCAGGTGCAGATCAACGAGCCGGCAGGGCTCACCTTTGCGGCCGGGCTGGAATCCATCCTGCGCCAGGATCCGGACGTCGTCCTCGTCGGCGAGATGCGCAGCGCCGAGACGGCCGATATCGCCTGCCGCGCGGCGCTCACCGGTCACAAGGTGTTCAGCACGCTGCACACGAACAACGCCACGCAGGCGGTCACCCGTCTGGTCGACATGGGTGTGGTGCCGTACCTGATCACGGCCACGCTGCGCGGTGTGCTGGCCCAGCGCCTGGTGCGCAAGAACTGTCGCAGCTGCATCGAAACGTACGAGGCCAACGAGACCGAAGCCGCGGTTCTGGGCCAGCCCCAGGGCACGGTGTTGCACCGCGGCATGGGCTGCGAGGAGTGCGCGGGCACCGGGTACCGCGGCCGCATAGCGCTGTTCGAGTACTTCAAGATGGACGAGTCGTACCATCGCTTGATCCTCGACAAGGCTTCGAGCTACGCGCTGCAGCATGCCGCGCGCAAGAACGGCATGAAGTCGCTGTTCGACCACGCGCGCCAGGCGGTGCTCGACGGCGTCACCACGGTGGCCGAGATCCAGCGCACCGTGCTGGCTGACGAGGGCAAGGAGCAGCTCTGCGTCGGCTGCAAGCGTGTCATCAGCGTGGAGTTTTCGGTGTGTCCGTACTGCCAGTACGTCATCAAGGAGTTCTGTCCGCGGTGCAACGCGCAGGTGGACTCGGGCTGGGAAGCGTGCGCCAACTGTGGCTTTGCCATCGAACGCGCCTGGCGACGCTCTTACTGCTCGGGCTGTGACGCGCCGCTCGAGGAAGGCTGGGGACAATGTCCCTACTGCGGTCGGAGCAACACATGACGCTGTCCAAGCTGCCCGACGCGTCGGGCTCGCTCGACACGCTGTTCCAGACCGGGTCGGATGGCCGCCTGGATCGCATGCCCACCGGGATTCCCGGCTTGGACCACCTGTTGGACGGAGGCCTCGTGCGCGGCAACAGCCTGCTCGTCGAGGGCTCTCCGGGCAGCGGCAAGAGCACGCTGGCCACCCAGATCCTCTACGAGGGGGTCGAGCAGTACGGCGAGCCGGGGCTCATTATTACGTTCGAAGAGTTTCCCAAGCAGCTGTACGCCGACGCAATGCAGTTCGGGATGGACCTCAAACGCCTGGAACGCGACGACAAGCTGCGCATCGTGTGGACGCCGCCGGA
>JBFJHN010000648.1:0-2394 GCA_041613275.1 Candidatus Krumholzibacteriia bacterium
GACTGGGCTCCCATGCCGGTGCCCTCGGATTTGACGACGTAGCGCAAACCGTTGTCGAGCTCGGTGCAGCTGCTGAACTCCTTGCTCAGCTTGGCCTGGAAGCGCGCCTTGCTCGCGCTGCGCTCGACCTCGCGGCGAGCAAGGATCTCGTCCTGGCGCTCGAACGCCGCCACCGGGTCGAACGCGTTGGCATCTGCGCCGCGTCGCACGATCTCGACGCGCGTCAGGATGATGTCACCGAAGGGTCGCGACGTCTGCCGGTCCACCGGCTGCTCGCCGATCTCTTGCAGCACGTCGAAGCCGTACACCAACCGCCCGAACACGGTGTGCCGGTCGTCCAGGTGGGGTTGCTTCTTCAAGGTGATGAAGAACTGGCTGCCGTTGGTTCCGGGGCCCGAGTTCGCCATCGACAGCACGCCGGGGCCGTCGTGACGCAGGTCGGGATGAAACTCGTCGATGAAGGCATAGCCCGGACCGCCGGTGCCGTCGCCCAGAGGATCTCCGCCCTGGATGACGAAGTCTCGCGCGATGCGGTGGAACTTCAGCCCGTCGTAGAAACGGCGCGAGGTCCATTCCTGGGTGCTCGGATCCCGGAACGGAACCAGTCCCTCGGCCAGGCCGACGAAGCTGCCCACGGCAACCGGCGTGCGCTCGAACTCGAGCCGGCACGCCATCGTCCCCATCGTGGTCTTGAGGACGGCGTATAGGCCGTCGGGTTTGAGGGCCTCGTCGAGGCTCGCAGGCTGCGGGACGTCGCCCTTGGACGCCGTCGCCCCCTGTGCCAGCCCGCCGACGAGGAGGAGTACCACGGAACCCAGCGCTCCGAGGCGCTCGACGAGCATGTCTCTAGGACCTCCAAGGAAATCGGACTCGTGCAACGCCTGCTCCCAGGCGAACGTGGCGCTCGGGCTCCGGGCCCGGCACACACGACTCACGGGAATCTACACGGATGGGTGCCGGAGGATCCCATTTGGCCCCATTGTCCGTGGGGGGCGGCGACGTCGACAAGCGCCGATCGCCTCCACGCCGCGCACCTGGTCCGGGCGCGTGCCCCATCGCGGCAGACGGTCGCGTCGCGCGCGGCGCGTTCGCGCGAGGTCGCGAATCTCTCGGGTGCCGGAACACGTAGTGACAGGTTGAGGGGTTCCATGCCGGGCTCGTCTCCGGCCCACGTTCGCAGAAATCGACACAAAGCACTGCGAGAGCGAAAGATACACGACCTGCGCGAGGCGGCCTCCCCAGCGGATCCGCGCCCCGCGGCGCGCGCGACGCGCCGCCCGGCCGGGGTCGAACCGGGACGCACCATGCGCTACCATGGCGCGTCGCACGTGCGGAAAGTGGAAATTGGAGGGCCTCGCGGCTTCGGAATCGCTTTTCCTGCGGGCATGGGTCGACTGAAAAAGGAGCTTTCTTGATGTGGGTTCAGCATAGCGCCGTCGTTCCCCGCGCGGGTGTGCGGCGTCTCTCGAGAGCGATTCTCGTGGCTCTCACGCTCACCGCGTGCGCGGTCGGAAGCGCGCTCGCCCAATCGTCCAAGGATTGGGATCCGAGCGCGCTCAAGAGCAAGGTCACCGAGTTCACCCTGGAAAACGGACTGCGCGTCATCGTCCTGGAGCGGCACGATGTTCCCGTCTTCAGCTTCATGACGCACGTGGACGCCGGATCCGTGGACGAACCGGTTGGACAAACAGGCCTGGCGCACATGTTCGAGCACATGGCGTTCAAAGGCACCGACGAGATCGGAACGAAGAACTACGGCAAGGAAGCCAAGGTCATCGAGAAGATCGACAAGCTGTTCATGGAGCTGTACGCGGAACGCAACAAGCTGCACGGGTCGGATCCGGAACGCGTCGAGAAGCTGCTCGCCGAGATCGAGTCGGCGCGCGAGGAGCACAGCCAGTACGTCGAATCGAACGAGTTCAGCCAGATCATCGATCAGAACGGTGGCGTGGGGCTGAACGCCAGCACCGGCGCCGACGGCACCTACTACTATTATAGCCTGCCGTCCAACCGCCTGGAGCTGTGGTCGTACCTGGAGTCGGCGCGCTTCGTCAAGCCGGTGTTCCGCGAGTTCTACAAGGAACGCGACGTCGTCATCGAAGAGCGCAACATGCGCATCGACTCGCAGCCGTTCGGGCAGTTCATCGAAGAGTTCGTGGGCGTTGCCTTCCGCGCGCACCCGTACAAGAGCCTGGGCATCGGCCACCGCGCCGACCTGGACAACCTGCGGCTCGACGCCGCCAACTGGTTCTACGAGACCTACTACACGCCGCAGAACATGGTCGTTTCCATCGTTGGGGACGTCTACCCCGACCAGGTCAAGCAGATGGCGCAGAAGTACTTCGGCCAGATGCCGCGCCGACCGGATCCGCCTGCCGTGCACACGGTCGAGCC
>JBFJHN010000649.1:0-2393 GCA_041613275.1 Candidatus Krumholzibacteriia bacterium
CGGGCGTGGCCGGGCTGGGAACGAAGTGGGTCTCGTACGGCGTGCCTTCCCCGAAGCGAATCGACTCGATGCGCAACGAAGGCGCGCGCACGCCCTCGTTCTGGATGATGCCGACGAGGTCCGCCAGCGCAGACGGCCGATCGGCCGAGCTCCCGATCGCGGTGGCCAGCGACGGCACGAGCGAGCCGAACGGGTAGCCGAGCGCGGCCCATTCCTCGTGAATCGACTCGAAGGCTCGTCGCTCCAGCTCGGTGCGCACGCGCAGCTGCTGCGCCCGCGTCGAGCGTGCGTGGAACAGCCAGCGGTACGATTCGCGCCGCGCCTCGGTGCTGCGCGCCAGAACGTCGATCCATCCGGCGCGCGGTCGCGCTGCACGATCGCGAACGAGCCAGATGTCGAGCGGCTCGCGCTTCATGAGCCATGCTTCGTCGGACAAGCTGTAGCTGCGCCGCCCGAACGCCAGGTGCAGCGATCGCATGTCGCGTTCGATCTCGTCGGCACGCTCCGGAAAAACGCGCCGCGCTTCCTTGCGCAGCTCGTCGAGCGAGCTGTTGGGATGTGACCCCAGGTACAGAATTGCGAACCGGCGCAGAGCACCCGCGTCGTCGCCACACAGCTCGCGTACGGCGTCGAGCGGCTCGCGGTGCGCGAACCGCTCCCAGGCACGCGACAGGTGCTGCCGCGTTTCGCGCTCGGCAGCGGCCTCCAGCAGCGCAAGGCGCTCGGGGTGCGCCGCAACGTTGAGAAGCGCCGTTTCGTCGAAGCCCAGCTCGGCGGTGTGGAACTGGACGAGCTCGCGCATCATGCGGACGAACACCAGGTTGATCGAGTGCCGGAACGCTTCGCGGATCGACACGTTGCCCTCGAAGCGTCCGTCGAAGTTGTCGAAGGCGTGCACCCCGCCGCCGGTGAAGAAGCGCGACGGGTCGGCCGACAGCTCACGCTCCACGGCGGCCCACAGGAAGGACTCGAGCGTCTCGCGCGGGCGGTTGCGCAGGCGACGCAGCGCCCACACGCGGAGGGGGTCCTGCGCTTTCGACGTCAGTTCACGCAGCTCGCGTGCGGGCTGCCCCGCATGCCGCGCGTGCAGACGAGCTGCAACGTTCAGATAGTGCGCCAGCGTGCGCAGCTTGGCCGTCGAGCCCAGCTCGACCTTGGTGCCCTCGTTCAGGTCGAGCGGCCGATCCAGGTTGTCCGCCTGCACGAGCAGGCGATTGCCATGCGGGTTGCTCTCGTACAGGGTGAAGGAGTACGCGACGTCGGTGGCGCTTTCCGACGGCAGCAGCCTTTCGCCGACGAAGCCGCGTTCGCGAAGGAAGTCGGGATCGCTCAGCTTTTCCAGCGTCTCGCGGACGGCCGCCTGCGTGGGGACGTCGAGCGTCGACGCCACGCGCACGTCCAGGTGATCGAGCTGGTAGAGACCCTCGACGTCGAGCAGCTCGAGCAGGTCGGTGCGGATGGCGTTGGCGGCCTTGCGATCGACGAAGCGCGGCTCCGACACCATGCGACCCCCACGACGCATCTCGAGCGGAGCGCGATGTGCGGCGCGCGCCAGCTCCCAGCTGATCAGGCGCTCGCGCGCAAGCTCGCGCAGGTAGAACTCGAGCCGGCGTTCCAGCGCGGCGCGGTCTTCGCCCAGATACGCGCCCGGACGACGTGTCGCCAGAATGAGCGCGAGCGCTTCCTTGAAGCTGCGACCCTTTTGCAACAGTGACGTTCCCACCTCGGGCTGCGACAGATCCACGACCAGCTGCTCGAGGCTCTTGCCGAACCACACGCGCATGCCCTCGCCGAGACCGCGGACTTCGCCGACGCCGTGCGCGGCACCCAGGGGCAAACCGTTGAGATAATCCACGACGATGCGCCGGCGCGCGCGACGCGTGTCCGGACCGTCGAGATACGCGCGCAGCGTGGCGCTCACCATCTGCGTCGCCTTGTCGCGCAGCCCGCCCGTGCGCCCGCCGCGAGTGTGTCGGAACTTCTGCACCTGGGTGGCCAGCGTGCTCCCGCCGGACAGGTTGCCGGTGCCGAACACGCGGTCGGCTGCGTAGCGCAGCCCGGAGAGCACCAAACGATCCCACTCGAGCGCGGGATTCAGGCGCGGGCGTGTCTCGTCCAGAAGAGCACGGTTCTCGACGTACAGAAGCGCATCGACGATCACCGGCGGGATGTCGACGAATTCCCGAAACAGCTGCGCGTCGGGCCGGGCGTTGAACAACGTGTGCCCGTGCCCGTCAACGATGAGCAACGCCGGCTCGGACTTCTCCTCGTACGGCGGGTAGATCCGGACCATGTGCTCCCAGAGCCCGGCCCGCTCCGCGCCGCCCGCCGTCCGCGCCTTCGCCCGGAACTTCTGGGTCGCGACCTGGACCTCCACCTCGGGGTTCGCGACG
>JBFJHN010000650.1:0-2387 GCA_041613275.1 Candidatus Krumholzibacteriia bacterium
GAGCTCCGAGACATCGTCCAGATAGCGTGCCACCGCGATGCGGCTGGCACCGGCGTGCGTTCCCCAGTTGTTGGGGCGCCGCTCGTGCGTCGAAATCAACGTTCGCCCTTTGAGCTTGGTGCGAGCGACGTCGCGCAGCCAGGCGCGGAAGCGTGCGTCCAGCTCCGGTGGAGGCGTGACGAGCTCCGCAGCGATGACGTAGCTGATGAGCTTGCGTCCGAGGGGGAGGGTCGTGCCGGCCTCGGTTCCCATGACCCGATGCAAGGCTTCGAGCACCGCGTCACGCTCGCGCGTGTCGCCCGTGCGCGCGTAGACCAGCGCGCGAGCCAGGATGGCAACGTTCGTCCGCGTGTTGGGATCAGCGAGGTCCGGGGCGGTTGTCGCGCGCCGCGCCGTCTTCTCGAGAGCCGCCCATGCGGGCCCCTCGACGGCAAGCGCGCGCAGCTCGTTCGGATGGATCCAGATGCCCGGTCGGGCGCTGCGACGCTCGAGCCGCGGCGCATGTGCATCGGCGCTCCGTGCGGGGGGGCGCGTTGCGTCCGGGTCCGACGCAACCGGAATGGCCAGGACGAGACACACAGAGAGCACGGCGCCTCGACGGTGCGCACCAAGACGCAGGCGTGTGATGCGAAACCACGTCACGTTCAGCCGCCGGCGACGAAGACTTCCTCGCCGCTCTCGATGGCATTCAGGATGAGCTGCGAGATCTCGGGACGCATGAACCACCCGGGCGGCGTCTGGCCCTGCAGGAACATGGTGCGCGCCTCGGTGCCACTGATCGTCAGCTTGTCGACCGAGGCGGCCGCTGCGCCGGTGACCACGTAACGCTTGCGGCGCTTGGAGAAATAGACCTCGTCGAAGCGCACCGGCGCGATGCCGAGGTCGGGGAAACGATCGAAGATCTCCTGTGAAGCGCCGGCGGGATAGAAGCCGTCCACGCCCGTGTGATCGCGTCCCACGATGAAGTGGCTACATCCGAAGTTCTTGCGGCAGATGGCCGTGAACAGCGCTTCGCGCGGCCCCGCGTAGCGGGAGAAGGTCGAAAACGTCGCGAGAACGACGCGCCGGCTGGGGTAGAACTTCGAGATCATGCGTTCGTAGCTGCGGACGACGAAGCGGGGATGGTAGTCGCCGGGCTTGCGACGACCGACGACGGGGTGCACGAACAGGCCATCGCAGTTTTGCTCTTCGAGGGCGCGCATCTGGATGAACTCGTGCGCGCGGTGGATGACATTGCGCGTGTGGAAGCCCAGGACGGTCGACCAGCCGCGGTCTTCGAACATGCGCCGCACCTGGCGTGGGCTCAAGTCGTACTGGCTGATGGCCGACTGACGGCGCGAGATCAGCTCGACAGGTCCGCCCAGGAACACGGGACCGAGTCGTTGCGCCATGCGAACTCCGGGGTGTGCGGCGTCCACGGTGCCGTACACGTGCTGGCACATCGTGTCGCGATCGATCGCGTACTTCTCATCGACGCGCAGCACACCTACGATCTGCTCGAAATCGTCGACGAGCGCCACGTCTTCACCGAGGCGGATGCCGTCGGCGGTCGTGCGCGAGGTCGCCAGGACGATCGGCAGCGGCCACACCGTGCCGTCGGACAAGCGCATCGTCTCGAGCACCGAGCGCAGATCGGCCTCGCCCATGAAACCGTCGAGCGGGCTGTAGGTGCCGATGGCAATTTGCTCGAGATCCATGCGGGCGTTCGAATCCAACGGTACCTTGCGCAGCGCTTCGAGATCTTCGCGCGGCCGTGTGGCCACACGGTGTACGAGGCGTCCTCCGTGGGGCGGCACGAGAGCAGCGCTCAGTGCCGGATCGACGAGCTCGAGCGTGGCTGCGGTGTGGGGCACGGGGCGCGCGCCGGCTTCCGGGTGCCCTGCGGCCGACGCACGGTGCGCCGCCCGTTCCATCGAGGTTTCGGCCTGCCGAATCAAGCGCTGCGCCATGTTGACGCAGGCAATGGGATGCTTGCCGATGGCCGTCTCCGCGGCCAGCACGAGTCCATGGGCGCCATCGACGATGGTGTTCACCACGTCGTGAACCTCGGCGCGCGTGGGCTTGCGATTCTCGATCATCGACTCCAAGAGGTTCGTGGCGACGAACACTCCGACGCCGCGGGCGTTCGCCTTCGCGAGGATCGCTTTCTGCGTGAACGGGATGCGCTCGATCGGGATCTCTTTGCTCAGATCCCCGCGATCGATGAGCAAAAAATCGGAGGCGTCGATGATCTCGTCGAGGTGCTCGAGCGCATCGATGCACTCGATCTTCGAAATGATCTTCATACGGCCGCCGGTGCGTTGACGGACGTAGTCCACCGTCGCCGCCGAGCGCACGAAGGACACCGCGACGTGCCCGACGTGTTTGCCCACGCCGATCGCCAGTGC
>JBFJHN010000651.1:0-2379 GCA_041613275.1 Candidatus Krumholzibacteriia bacterium
CCTCGTGCATCGCCAGCGAATCTCGCCCCAATAACCCCCGGCGCTTGGCGGCGCCCGTGGCCCAGATCACCTGTTCGGCGACGACCGTGCCCTTGCTCAGGTTGATGCACCGGACGATGTCGATGTTGGGCTCGTGATGTCGCGTCGTTTCGCTCGGCGTCTCGGGGATCTCGGCCTCGGCGCTGTCGTCGTCCGGCGGCGTCAAGCGCTCGAGCACGTTGTTGAGCCAGCTGCGTGACATGAGGCTTCCTTCCGAACACGTCGACATCCATGCAGCAAGGGATACGCCGGGGCAGCCGAAGACGAGAGCCCCGCGCCGGCTCCTATTAATGTTGCTTGGCGCCGCATGGAAACGGCGCGGAGCATTGCGGAGTCGTGCAACACGCGCCGCGCACGCGGGCGGTGGGTCACCGATGTGCGTTGGAGCGCGCAGTCGCGATGCCCGCCGTCACCGGCGGAGTTGTTCGACGCCACGGAGAGGAACCACGGGGAGCGCACGCGCGCGAACTGCGTGAACTTGCCGCACCGTCCGGATGGCCGTGGGAAAAGCGCGCAGGACACCGCATGGCTCAGCGATACGGAACGCTGGGATCGGCCGAAGCGCGCGTGCTCGTCTCTCCAACGCGCGACCATGCCTGCGCCGGCAGCGCGGCTTCGAGGCACGAGGAGAGCTGGTCGTTCTGGTCGGCGACACGCCACGTCCCGTCGACGCGGAAGCGCATGGGAAGAAGCCGGCGGTGCGGGCGCGCCTGGTTGGCCTGTCGGTGCGCCGCGCGCAGGCGCTCGATCAAGAGCGCCGCGCCGTCGGATCCCGCTGCGGCCACCAACAGCCAGGAGTCGAGACGTTGGCGGAACAGCAGGTCGTTCCGGCGCATTTGGTTCTCGAGCAAGCCCTCGACGTCGGCGAGTCGAAGCGGATCGGAATCGTCGACCTCGACGGAGAGGATCGACACTTCGGGCCAAAGCTTGCCGTTGGGCATGCGTTCGATCCAGCGCAGGTAGTGCGCCATGATCGTCGAGGGATCGGCGACGGGCAGCGTGAAATAGAAAACGGTTCCCATTCCGTCCAGGCTGTGAACCCGGATGTCGCCGAGGTTCAGGTTCACGAGCTCTTTCGCAATGCTCAAGCCCAGCCCGAACCCCTTCGTGCTGCTGGGCGTGCGGTGGCCCAGCTGGCTGAAACGCCGGAACAGCAGCTCCTGTTGCTCGGCCGAGATTCCGGGACCATCGTCGGTGACGCCGACGTGAACCTCGGAGGTGCTGGGCTCGTGGCGTGCCCACAGCCGCACGTAGCCGCTTTCTTCCACGAACTTGAGCGCATTCACCGCCAGGTTCACGATGACGCGACCAATCTTCTCAGGATCGCAGTACACCGACGGCAGGTTCTTGTCCAAGCCGATCTCGAACGCGACGTTGTTGCTCACACCCTTGCGTTCGAGCGTGGGCTTGACGCGTTGCACGATGTCCTCGATCCGGCAGATGCGCCGCGACATGCGCAGGATGTTGGCCTCGAGGCGGCTGATGTCGAGCAGATCGTTGATCATGACGCTCAAATCGTTGACGCGCTGCAGAATGATCTCGGGCAGCTCATGGGCCTCGGCGTCGTCACGTTCGTTCAAGATGTCCTGAAGAGCTCCCACGCACTCCTTGATCACGGTCAGCGGGGTACGAAACTCGTGTGACACGTTGCTGACGAACTGACGCGCCACGTTGTTTGCCTGCCGCAGGCGTTGATTCTGTTCTTCGAGCTGAGCGTTGGTCTCCTGCAGCCTGCGGGCCTGCGCTTCGCTGGATGCGGTGCGCTCCGCCAGGCGCTCGTCCAGCTGGTCGGTGAGAAAGGCCAGCCATTTCTCGGCGCGTTCCTTGTGCGCCAAAGTGCGCTTGAGCTCCTCGTTGGCGCGTTGCAGCAGGAAGAACTGCTGCTGTTGGTAGGTGCGGCGCAGCACGGGCCGTCGTAGCGTGGCCAGCGCCTCTTGCACGGTTTCGTAGATGTGGATGCCGTCGATGAAGCCCAGCCCAAGGATCTCGAAGAGGTTCTCGACCTCGGGGCGCATGCCCGCGAAGCGGAACAGGCCGCGGTTCTCGCCCATGAGACTCAGCCGGCTGACGAACACGCCCCAGCCCTGCGAGTTGACATGGCTGACGCGGCTCATGTCGACGACGATGTCGTAGACGTTCTGTGCGTAGGCGGCATCGATGGCGTCGGCGAGATCCAAGGAGCCCATGCTGTCCACTGCGCCCTCGAGCGTGAGGACGCCGAGCGTCGTTCCCTCGACCTTCGACAGCTTGGCCTCGATCTTCAGCATCGTCTGCACCCTGGGCGAGATGATGAGTGCAGGAATAACGAGAACCGTGCCAGGCGAGTGTGTCCGCTGGACC
>JBFJHN010000652.1:0-2375 GCA_041613275.1 Candidatus Krumholzibacteriia bacterium
CCAGCCCGAGAGACGCCGGTGCGATCACGGAGAGCGCTCACCTTGAGAACGCCTGCGGAAGCCAGTTCACGCGCACAGCGGACGGCGTCCTGCCGATATGCCGTGAGTCGTCGGCGAGACGAAGAGCCCCCGGTCTCGGGATCCCCGACCCGTTCTGCGAACTCCTTGAGCAAGCGTCCGCGGCGTCGAGCGTTGGGCTTGGGGCGATACGGTGCGGGGTCCAACACGGGCACCACGACGCCCCGTCCGGACACAGTCAGGAGCCCCAGGCCGAGGCGTCGAAGCAGGCTTGTGACCTGCTTCTTCCGTTTACGCCACGAAGCGCTTCGACCGTGACCAATGCGAAACGCAACGTAGACGGCGCGAGAAACGGTGAGCCGATCCACGGCTTGAAGAATGAGTGCGAGGTTCAGCTGCTCTTTCAGCTCGACGACAACCGGCTCTTCGCCGCTCCGCACAGCCACGATGTCGCACGGTCCGATTTCGCCTTTGACCGTGTAGCCTTGTGCCTCGAGAAAACCCTTGATCGGGCCGTACAGATCGGCTTCAGGCATGGCATTCCATTGGACTTACGCCTCCCACGAACTCCAACCGCACTCCGTCCCCCCGGCGGTCCGTGGCGAATTCTACAGTGGAAGGCGCGGCTGCTGAACCGTGGATTTCGTCACTTCGACCGGCCTGCGCGTATGGATTGAGGGCAACTGGGGTATCGTAACGGCTGGGTCTTGTGTGCCGCTCCGAGGGGCCACCCACTTACTGTGCGATTGGAGCGTTCCCATGCGAGGCGCAATCATTGGTGACATCGTCGGCTCGGTACGGGAGTTCTGGCCGACGAAGCGCACAGATTTCACGCTGCTCGAAGACGGATGCACCTTCACGGATGACACGGTTCTGACGATTGCCGTCGCAGACAGCTTGCTGTCCGGAGAACCCTATGTCGAAAAGTTGCACGAGTACGCGAGTGCCTACCCGAATCGATGTTACGGGTCGGGATTCGCACAGTGGGTCGAATCAGGCTCGCGTCGGCCCTACAACAGCTGGGGGAACGGATCAGCCATGAGAGTCAGTCCCGTTGCGCTTGCACGCGACGAGCTGGAAGAAGTCTTGGCGGAGGCCAAGCGCAGCGCCGAGGTTACGCACAATCATCCGGAGGGCGTCCGAGGCGCACAGGCGACTGCAACGGCAGCTTTTCTCGCGCGTCAGGGCGAGACCAAGAATGCAATTCGAAACTACGTCGAGCATAGCTTCGGCTACGATCTTCAACGAGCCATTGTCGACATTCGCCCGACATACACCTTCAACGAATCGTGCCAAGGCACGGTCCCCGAGGCCATCATCGCATTCTTGGACTCCAGCGACTACGAAGACGCGATAAGACTCGCGATATCGCTTGGCGGCGATTCGGATACGCTCGCGTGTATCACCGGAGGCATCGCCGAAGCATTCTATGGTGAGATTCCAGTTGCGATTTCGGAGCCCGCGCTGGCTCGATTGGACATGCGACTTTCGAGGGTGCTCCGTGAGTTCTACGAGAGGTACCCGGGGCGTAGAGCATAGTCGGCCCTCGCCGTTGGCGGCACGTTGGCGGAGCACGCTCGCACGCTGGTCCGAGCGAGGCCAGGAGAAGCGGGACTCGACGCATGACGTTGATTCCAACGCCGTGCCCACGCTACGCTTTTCGCCGTCACGCCAACCGCAAATTGAGGAGTGGATTCGTGGACCAGCGTACTGCGAACCGAAAGATTGCCGACGGGTGGCTCGACGCCTTCAAGACAAAGGATGTTTCGAAGCTTCAGCTCGCTGAAGGGTTCGTGCATATGAGTCCCTTCGGAGAGATTCGCGGCAAGAAAGCCTATTTGGATCTGGTCGACCAGAACTCGGAGGCGTTCTTCAGCAAGCAGATCGAGGCGATCGATACGTTCGACTGTGGCGACAAGTTTGCCGTTCGGTATCTCGTGGATGGCCGACCTGCCTGCGACTGCATCTATGTTTGCAACGGTGAGATCCGCGAGATCCACTCGTACTATCACTATGGTGAGAAGCCAGTGTTGTAACGACAGGATGCGCGGTGATTCAAGACGTTGTGATTGGCAAGGTGATCATCACGCCCACCCATCCCGTGTGATTGGTGTGATCGATGAGTCACGTCGATTTCGGCAGGCATAGCGAGGACTACGCAACGTATCGGCCGGGGCCGCCGGCTTCGTTCTACGAACGCTTGAATGCCATTCGACCATTGGCACAATCACGAGCGCTCGATCTCGCGACAGGTCCCGGAACGATTGCGCTGGAGCTCGCGGCGCGGGGCAGTTCCGTCGTGGGGATCGACGTCTCCCCGGAACAGATCGACGTCGCGCGCCGGCTTGCGGAGAAAC
>JBFJHN010000653.1:0-2358 GCA_041613275.1 Candidatus Krumholzibacteriia bacterium
CAGACGGAGCAGCTCTGCGTTCGAAGCCGGCCAGGTGCCCGCGTCGAGCTGCTGCTGCAGGAGCGCAAACGCGGTGTCGGCCGGCGTGGGGCGCGCATCGAGGAGCTCGAGCAACCACTCGCGCGCCTGCGCCGCATCTCCGTCGGTGAGAAGCACGCGCGCGAGCTCGCAGAGGATCAAGCCGGTGCGGTCGTTCGTGCGCGCGTCGCGGCCGAGCTGCGGTGCGAGCTGCCGCAGGCGGGTGATGTCCCCCGTTGCGAACGCGGCGTGTGATTCGATCACGCGCAGACGACGACGCATTTCGAGCGGCAGAACGCTGCGACCCGCGTCCGCCACCGCGTCGCGCGCGTCGGACCAGCGCTGCAGGTCGTAGAAGGCCTCGGCGCGCAGCTTGTGTGCGAACCCTCCGACTGCGCCGGGCAAGCGCACGCCTTCGAGCGTCACCAGCGCGCGCTCGGGATCGTTGCGCCGCAGCGCCAGAACGGCCTGTAGGATGAAGCGGGATTCGGGCTCGAAGAGCGACGCGTGCTGGCGGAGCAGCGCTTCGGCGGCCGCATCGTTGCGCAGGCGCACGTACAGGCGCAGGCGTGCGCGCAACGCTTCCAGCGCCAACGCATCGGTGATGGTCGAATCATCGCCCGCGCGCACCGAGATGGCCTCGTAGGCCGCGAGCGCCAGCGCGAACTCGCCCTGCGACTCGAGCACGCGTGCGGAATCGGCTTGGGTCGCGGCGTCTGCCTTCTGCAACGACAGGCTGCAAAAGAGCAACACCAGAAGGGGTCGCACCGTGGCCGAAGCAAGACGCGGCATCGAGTTCCTCGGGGGGTTCGGGTCCCAGGGAGTCAGCGAATCACGACGAGCTTCGCGGTCGCGGCATCACGGCCCCATTCCAGGCGCGTCCAGTATACCCCGGACGGAACGTCCCGACCCGCATGATCCATTCCATCCCAGATGAAACGCGCGCTCTGTGCGGGAATGGGCGCGTGCGAGAGTTGACGCACCAGGCGTCCACGCACGTCGAAAATGAGCAAGCGCGTCGGTCGGGCGCTTTCCATGCGCGGCGCGCGCACCTGGAAGACCACGCGTGTGGGAAAACGCGCCGGGTTGGGTTCGGCGAGGACGCGAAGCGCCGTGGACACGTCGGCATCGTTCCACGGGTCGCGCACCTCCACGCGCGCCACCCGCCAGCCGCTCGAACCGACGGAGTCGTTGCTGACGAAGCGAAAACGGATGCGTGCGCTGCCCGTGCGTCCCCCCAGGTCGAAGACGTCCCAGCGGCGCACGCCGCTGCCGGAGAACACGCCCGCTCCCGCCAGATACGGCACGCTCTCGGGGAAAAGCCGGTGCGTGTACCCGCGGCGCGGCTCGAGCGCCTCCCACGCGCCGCCGTGCAGCGCGATCTCGACGCGTCCGCCGTCGTGTGCCCAGCCGGGCGCGAGCGACTCGATGTCGAACTCGTGCAGCAGGTGCAGCTCCTGTGCGGGTTCGAGGTTGAACGCCGGAGTCACGAGCGCCACGTCGGCGCTGTTCGGATAGCGTGGTCCGCGCGCGCTGCGATAGACGAGCCCCAGGTCGCCCGACGCGTTCTCGAGGCTCCAGCCGGCGTCGCCGCGCAAGACGTCGATCGTCCACGGAGCCGCCGGATCGCTGCAGTCGAGCGTGACGCTCGACGGCGGTGCATCGAAGCACGCCAGCAGGCCGACGTTCTCCCCCAACCCGAGTTCGCGCGCAAGGATGTGACGCGTGCCGTTCGTCTCGGTCGCCGCGCCGACGAGGCGTACCGCGGACGGATCCGCGAGGCCAGCCGCCGGACGCAGCACGAACGTGGCCTCGGCGCTCTCCCCCTTGTCGAGCTCGGGAAACGCTGCCGCGTCGCTGTCCCACGCCACCTCGCCCACCGGGTCGCTGCGCCAGACGACGTCGAACGCGGACGCGCGCAGGCCGAGGTTTTCGATTGCGACGTCGAACGCGAGCTGCTCGCCGGGCTCGGGAACACCGTCGCCGTCGCCGGCGAGCTCGCGCAGCGCGTGGCGTTCGACGCGCAGAAACGCGCGCGTTTCGAGCACGAGCTCGAAGGACATCTCGGCGCTCGGAGACGAGATGTCGGAGATGGTGATCTGCGACTCGCTGCCGTCGCGCGCACGCGTGTTGGGCGTGGTGTCCGCGTCCATGCGGCAGCAGGCAATCCCGCTTCCGGGCCAGGGATCGAGCGCGTCGCCGTTGTTGACGAAGCGTTCGATGTCGCTCCTCCCGTCGGCCTGCAGCAGCTGCACGCGCAGATCGCCGGGCGTGTCGTTCGTCGCCTGCGCCAGGTTGACGTGGTAGACGAGCATGCCGCCCCCCGGAAGCTCCAGGTCC
>JBFJHN010000654.1:0-2355 GCA_041613275.1 Candidatus Krumholzibacteriia bacterium
CGCGTCGCGCAGGAACCACACGCCGTCGTTGTCGGTGGCCACAACCAACCCCACCGGAAACCCGCGCGACGAGGTCACGCGCGTGGCGCGCCGGACGCCGGGCGTTGCCGCATCGAAGTACGCCGGCGCCACGTCCAAGCCCACCACGCGCCCGGTGCGCGTGGGCACGCGCAACGAGTCGACACGCGAGCCGCGCCAGGCGCGGAGCGCACCACGGTCCCCACCGGCGAGGAAGGCGCCCGACGGGGCTGTTGCGCAAGCGAACCACGCGCGGCCCTGTTCGTCGTTGCGGGCATCGACTGCGACCCAGGTGTCGTGGAACCAACCGCGCGCGAAGCCGTTGTCGGTCGCCGCGCAGACGCGGTCGGCGTGCACCGACAGGGCAACATCGTGGACCACGTGGCTCGAGAGCCCCTGCATCGTCGTGACGTTGTGCGCGCGCGTGCCTGAGAGATCCCAGAGAACGACGCCGCCCGAGGTGGCCGCGACGAGCACGTCGCCCGCACCCCGCAGAGCGTGCACCGGTTTGGGATCCGTCCACACGTCAGCGCGCGCGGCGCACACCCACGCCGCCGCCCACACCCCGATGGCCGTCCACGCCCGGACTGCCATCCACACGGTCGACGCGACACGTACGAATCGCACGCCGCGCGGCGTTCTGCGCCGTGAAAAGCCTCTTCGCATGGAGTGTGGAGGCCGGGTCGCCAGGGAGGACGCGACACCGGCGGCAAGCGACGTGCCCGTCCGGAAAACGTGTGCGCGCAGCGACCACGCGTGTAGGCGCGACAACGGCGTCGACACCCGATGTCGCCGCGCGCCGAGGGCCCCTCACACCTCGACGCAACGCGCAGATCCACGAGCTTCCGCACACGTTCCCGTGGGACTGGAACGTACGGTCGACAGCACGATCCTTGCTAATTCGGACACGGGGAAGTCCCAGGAACGGGTGGCGATTCGAATGCTGCATGCATGGATCACAGGTGCGCTGCTGCTGGGCGAGATCGTCATCGCCCAGCCGGGCATCGATTCGGTCGAGGTGTACTACGCGACCAAGGACTACGCCTCGGTCGTGCGCCTGCTCGAGCCGCAGACGGATGTGCGCAAGCGCGAGAAACTTCTGCTGGGTTGGTCGCACTATCGTCTGGGCAACATGGACCACGCCAAGCGCGCCTTCCAGGCGGGCCTGGAGATCGCTCCGGCCAGCATCGACCTGCTGAACGGTTTGGCGTTCGCGCACTACCGCCTGGGCGAAGCCGCCGAGGCCGAGCAACGCTTTCGCGAGCTGCTCGCGCGCGCACCGCACCGCAGCGAGAGCCAGCGCGGCCTGGCCTTCGTGCTCTTCACCTCGCAGCGCTTCGAAGAGTGTCTGCCGATGTTCGACACCTTCCTGCGGGAGCGCGCCGACGACGGCGAGGCCGAGTACCACCTGGTGAAGTCGGTCGACGGCATGCTCAGCCAGTGGAACACGCAGGAGTACACGCCGGCGCAGATGGTCGAGCGCGCCTGGCGCTTCGCCGCCGACGGCCACCACCGCACCGCCGTCGAGATCTTCAAGTGGGTCGTGGAGCTCGAGCCCTTCCATCCTGCAGCGCGGCTGGGACTGGGACGCCTGGGGCCTTCGTACGGATACGAGGAGCAGGCGCGGCAGGCGCTCGAAAGCCTCCTTCGCGAGAACGATGCGGACTCGCAGGCGTTGGCCGCGCTGGCCAGCCTGCACTTGAACGCGGGCCGTGTCGACGAGGCGCAGCGGCACGTCTCCCACATCCTCGAGCTCGATCCCGAGGATCCCCAAGGCCTGGCGCTCCGACGCGAGCTGGCGAAACGCTCGAAGAGGACGACGCCATGAGCGTCGGACGCACGGAGAAGAGCACGATGAAGACACAACGCATCGCACCCGTCGCATGGCTCGTTTGTGCATGCCTGGTCGCCGCGGTGGCGCCGAGCGGCGCGCAAACGACGCCGAAGAAGTCCACCGGCGCGACTTCGCCTGCGCCCACGCTGGACCCGACCAGCGCCGCGCGCGACCGCTGGCTCGCCGAAGGCGATCGTTTGAAGCAGGAGGGCAAGTACGACGCAGCGAGCGAGGCCTATCTGAAGGCCGACAAGGCGCGCCCAAACGACCCGGCCGTGCTGGCGCGCCGCGCCGACCTGGAGCTGCGTCGCGGCAACCCGCGCGACGCGATCACGCTGTACGGCCGCACGTTGGCGCTGCAGCCCGGCTACTACGACTTCCGCATCGGCTTGGCGCGCGCGCTCGCCGCCGACGGGCGCTTCGAGGCCTCGATCGCCGAATGGGAAGGCATCCTGGAGTCCCACCCGGTGGACTACCTGGCGCTCCTCGGCGCGGCGCAAACC
>JBFJHN010000655.1:0-2350 GCA_041613275.1 Candidatus Krumholzibacteriia bacterium
AGCGGGGCCCTCCTCAAGTGGTCGGGGCGACTGGATTTGAACCAGCGACCACCTGCACCCCATGCAGGTGCGCTACCGGACTGCGCTACGTCCCGAAGAAGTCCAAGCCGGCGCGCGCCAGCGCGCTCATCCTAGCAGCCTCGCTGCCGCGTCTACAAGGCGGAGGGGTCAGGCTCCCAGGCGCGTTGCGAGGATCGTGCGCAGCTCGTCGGCTAACGCTTGCCCGCGGTCGCGCTCGTAGAAGGCGCGGCGCTGGCTGTCGCGCTCGGTTGCCTCCGCGGGAGAGCCGGGCGCGGACTCGAGCTCTTGCAAAGCGCGCGGGCGCGGCCCCCAGCGCGCGAACTCACGTCGGTCGTCCCCAAAGCATACGAACAGCGGCATGTCGTGACGGGTTCCCACGAACAGGCGCACGAGGTCGAGGTTGTCGGAGGCCGAGAAGACGCGCATCCAAATGCTGCTTCCGAAGGCGAACAGCCGCTCGGCATGGGCGACGTTGAAACGGGTGTCGACCGCATCGAGATCGCCCAGGACGAGAACGCGCGCGCGCCGCGAGTCGCTGGCGAAGAACGCGGCGATGTCAGCGCCGACGTCCAAAGCGCGGTACGCCCGTTCCAGCGCGGCACCGCGCTCCGCATCCTCCTCGACCAGCTCGAGAAAGGTCTTGCCTCGTGCCCATCCCGCTTCGCCCAGGCCGCCGTAGGGCGGCGGCTCGGGCTCCGGGCTGCGTCCGGAAATCGGGATGTGCACCGGCATGGGTCAATCCAGCGCCTTACGAAGCTCTTCGAGCTCTCTTTTCATGTGCCGCAAGAAGTCGCTGGTTCCAGGCGTTGGCTCGACCGTTGCGGTGGCCACGCGCGCCGCGGCGGCGGCTTCCTCGCGCCGCGGGCGTTCCTTGAGCTGCATGCGCGCGCCCTGAATGGTGAAGCCCTGTTGGTACAACAGGTCGCGAATCGTCATCACCATCTTGATGTCCTTCTCGCGGTAGCTGCGATTCCCAGCGCGGTTCTTCTTCGGACGCAGGTCCGGAAACTCGCTCTCCCAGTAGCGCAGCACGTGCGGCTTCACGCCGGTCATCTCCGCGACTTCGCTGATCGAGAAGTACAGCTTGTTGGGGATGGTCATGAGTCTCCTCTCGGTGCGCTCCAGACCTCCGGTTTCGGGGTGCGGAGCATGAGATCTCGCAATGCATGTCGGGGTTCCTTGGCCTCGAAGAGGATCTGGAACACCTCGCTCGTGATCGGCAGCTCGATATCGTGCTTCTCCGCCAACGCTCGGGCGGCCCGCGTCGTGTGCACGCCCTCGGCGACCTGTCCCAGGTCGGCCAGCGCCTGCGAGGGAGCACGCCCGCGCGCGATGGCCTCGCCCAGATTGCGGTTCCGGCTGTGACGGCTGGTCGCCGTGGTGACGAGATCACCGAGACCGGCGAGCCCGGCGAAAGTTTCGGCGCGGGCGCCGAGCGCCGCGCCCAGGCGCGCCATCTCGGCCAGGCCGCGCGTCAGCAGCGCGCCGCGCGCGTTGTCGCCGAACCCCAGACCGTCGCTGATGCCCGCCGCGATGGCGATGACGTTCTTGAGCGCGACCGCGAGCTCGACGCCAACCAGATCCGTGTTCGTGTAGACGCGAAAGCTCTCGGTCGAAAGTCGTGTCTGCACGTCCTGCAACACGTTCGCGTCCGGTCCTGCCACGACCACGGTCGTCGGCATGCCGCGCGCCACCTCCTCGGCATGGCTCGGACCCACGAGCGACACGATGCGCGCCTGGGGAAGCGGCAGCTCCTCGGCGAGGATCTCGCTCATGCGCTTGCCGCTTTCGAGCTCGAGCCCCTTGGCCGCGTTGACCACGGTGAAGTGGTCGCTCCAGGTTTGCGCGGCGCGCAGCTTGTGGGCTACGCCGCGCACCGTTTGCGACGGTGTCGCGATGACGACCAGCGCGGCGTCCGCGACGCTTCGCGCCAGGTCGCCCTCGACGCGCACCGACGGCGGCAGCGTCACCCCCGGCAGATAGCGCGCGTTGTCACGCGAGGCCTGCAGCGCGGCGGCGCGGGGCGCGTCGTGATCCCAGAGCGTTGGCTGCGCGTCGGCCCACAGAACCGCAAGCGCGGTGCCCCAGCTGCCGGCGCCCAGAATGGCGATATCGCGCATCTCCAACCCGTCTCGACTGCCGAAGCGGCGCGCCCGAGGCGCCGCGCGTCACGAGCGCCTGAGCACGCTCTTCTCGCGTCCCTGCATCAGCCGCCGGATGTTCGACGCGTGCTTGATCCACACCACGACGACCAGGCCCACGACGATCCCCACGCGCGTCGCATCGACGTCACCGGAGCGTGCCGCGAACACGGCCATCGCCACCGGCA
>JBFJHN010000656.1:0-2335 GCA_041613275.1 Candidatus Krumholzibacteriia bacterium
ACGCCGTTCTGGATGCCGATGAGAGCCACCGGCACGCCGTATTCGTCGACCAATCTCGCCGCGGCGATGCCGACGACGCCCGGGTGCCAGCGCTCGGACGCGATCGCCAGCGCAGCGCGCTCGCGGTGCTTCCACATGGTGGCCGCCTGCTCGCGCGCCTCCTCGACGACGAAGTCCTGCAGGTGGCGTCTGCGTTCGTTCTGTCCTTCGACGACCAGCGCCCGATCCCAGGCTTCGCGTTCGTCGTGGGCGAGAAGCAGGTCGACGGCCATCTTGCCGCGCGCCACGCGGCCTACCGCGTTGATGCGCGGCACCATGCGGAAGCCGACATGGCCGCTGCGCACGTCCTCGTTGCGCACGCCGGCCGACGAGAGCAGCGCGCGCACGCCGGGACGCAGCGTGTCGCTGCGCAGGCGGCGCAGGCCGAGAGCGGTGAGCACGCGATTTTCGTCCACGACCGGCTGGATGTCGGCCAGAGTGCCCATGACGACCAGGTCCAGGCCGTCCTCGGGGACGGCGGCTTGCGACAGCTGCATACACACCGCCTGGAGCAGCTTGTATGCCACGCCCACGGCGGACAGCCCCTTGAACGGGTAGCCGCAGTCGGCGCGCTTGGGGTTGAGCACGGCGCAGGCGGCCTCGGGGCGGCGCGGGATCTCGTGGTGGTCGACGACGATGACGTCGATGCCGGCCTCGCGCGCCTGCTGTATGGCGTCGTGGTCCGAGCTGCCGCAGTCGACGGTGATCAGCACGCGCACGCCCACTTCGCCGGAGCGTTTCACCAGGCGCGGCGTGACGCCGTAGCCGTCGCGCTCGCGGTCGGGGATGAAGAAGTCGATCTTCGCTCCCAGCCGGCGAAGCTCCGAGACCAGCAGTGTCGTGCCCGTGATGCCGTCGGTGTCGTAGTCGCCGTTCACAACGATGTGCTCCTGGTCACGGACGGCGCGCGCGAGTCGCGCTGCGGCGATTTCCATGTCGGCCATGAGGAGCGGATCGTGCAGATGGTCGGTGCGGGGGTTCAGCAGGCGCTCGGCGGTCGAGACGTCGCGGTAGCCGCGGTGACACAGCAGTCGTCCGACGGCGCGCGGCAAGTCCAGGGCTTCACACAAAGCCCCGGCGGCGGTTTCGGTTTCTCGGTCCTGTGTGGGCAGGACCCAAGGACGGCGCGATTCCAACCCATCCTCCCATCTTTCTGGAGCGGTCGCGGGATGCGTGCCGAAGATCGAAGTCGTTCATAAGCCGAGTTCTGTTCCCGTGCGCGCGCGCGCGGGCGGTGACCATTTATCTGGGAGTCACGTTACCGTGACCCTCGAGCGACCGACCCGAGAGTCGAGCGAGGCGGGCCACCTCTTCTCTCCTATTTGGTCTTGCTCCAGGTGGGGTTTGCCGAGCCATCCCCGTCACCGGGGATGCTGGTGAGCTCTTACCTCACCGTTTCACCCTTACCGCAACCCCGAAGGGTCGAGGCGGTTTGTTTTCTGTGGCACTTTCCGTGGAATCGCTTCCCCTGGGCGTTACCCAGCACCCTGCCCTGTGGAGCTCGGACTTTCCTCGAACCGCAAGCGGCTCGCGGCCACCCGAACGGCTTCGATCCTTCGGCGCATCCCGCGACCTGTTGTCTCGAAAGCACGTAAGTTCGCACCTATGGCGATATTAGGTCGTCCAAAGCGGCATTGGCAAGGGCGTCGGCCCGGCTGTTGTCTTTACGGGGCACGTGTTCGATTTGGAAGGATCGGAAGCGTCGCCGGCGCTCGACGGCCTGAGCATGCAGGGGCTTCAGGCCCGGGTGCTTCACTTTGTACTCGCCGCGCAGCTGGCGGACGACGAGCTGGCTGTCCATGCGCGCGCGCAGACGACGAATGCCCAGCGTGAGCGCGTGATCCATGCCGCGCAGGAGCGAGGTGTACTCGGCCACGTTGTTGGTGACGCGTTCACCGAGGAACTCGCCGTGGTCGGCCACCTCGGTGCCGTCGGCGGCGACGATGACGTAGCCGATGGCAGCGCGGCCCGGATTGCCGCGCGAGGCGCCGTCGCAGTACAGGGTGAACTCTTCTTCTGCGGGCTCGGCGGGGCTCATGCGGCGGCCGGGTCCCAGACCAGGATGCGGCCGCAGACCTGGCACTGCTGCAGCGTGGGACTGTTGCCGCGCAGGGTCTGGATGACCTGGGGCGGCTGCAGCGCATTGCAGATGCCGCAGGTGCGTTCCTGCACCAGCGCGATGGCGGCATCGCCCTTGGCGCGCAGGACGCGTTCGTAGAGCGTGCGCGTGCGCGGCTCGATGCGGCTGACCGCCGCATCGCGTTTCTTGCTCTGCTCCTCGATGCCGGCGCGCGCG
>JBFJHN010000657.1:0-2329 GCA_041613275.1 Candidatus Krumholzibacteriia bacterium
CGATGCACGCAGGAGCAGCGGACGCATCGGGCCGAAGCGGCATCTCGCCTGGTTCGCAGCGCGGCTTCTCGGGCGGCCGCCAGCACGCCATGGATGCGAATCGTGGGATGGTGTCGTATATGCGCTGGCGGCCAAACACGACGTCCGTCCGGGGGCCAACCTGGACGCATTCCTCACCCGTTTGACGATTCGGTCTTCGTATGACAGATTGCTCGTGTCCGTTCCTCCGGTCGAAGAGGCTCACCGTGATTCTCCGATGGGGTTGCACGGCCAACCGAGGCTCCCGATCCTTCAACGCCTTGCGCTTGTCACTCGCAGCGCGCGCGATGCTCGTCGTGGCGCTCGCTTGCCTGTCGGGGTGCCGTGAAAACACCGCGCCGCCGGGATCGGACGGTCCTACGCCACCCGACGTGTCTCCGCCCGTCGCTGCGCTCGCGGCGCGAAGCGTGGGTTGCACGAACGTCTTCGAGCTGGACGCATCCGCGTCGAGCGATGTCGAGGATTCCACGGAAGATCTACGGGTGCGCTGGGACTGGCAGTCCGACGGAGCGTGGGACACGCCTTGGGAAGCAAGGAAAGTGGTTCGACACGAGTTCTCGACACGCGAGAGCCGGGTCAGCGTTCAGGTGAAGGACACTGCGGAAAACGTAGGAACGACGAGCCGAGTTGTCGTCACACCCGTGGAGATTCGGGGGCACGACCGCGCCGTCGTCCGAAGATACTATGAGCTGTGCTGTTATAACACGAGCGCGTGTCGAGAAGGACCATGTTGGAAGTCCGACCGGATTGGAACGAGCGAGGCGGGGGTGTGGTCGGATGGGGGTGGAATCGTTCAGGAATCCGACATTTCCACGAACCGAGTCTCGTTTCATTCCCGCGCCCGTGAGGGAAACTCGATGTACACAAACTACGAATCCCTTTGTAACGTGCAATTCACGATGAACGCGGAATGTTCGTACCGAATCGTCGGAAGGCTCGGGGCTGAAGACGTGACCGAAGAGGCGACCTTCAGCGTCAGACTCCTGGGGCCCAACGGAACGTTGGTCGAGCTTTCGCCCCGTCACTCCGGCTCCATCCCTGTTCTCGAGCAAGGCCTCTTGTTTCCGGGCGACTATCGGCTCGGCATCGCGCTTCGCGACGCGGCCGTCGGCCAGGAGATGGAGATCGAGTTTGTGATTGGGCCACCGGAGAGCTCTGCCACGAACTAGCCCTTCCGCGGACACCTGAGCTCATCGATTGAGACCGAGCGCCGTGGTCACGCCTCGTGCGAAACCGGGGGTATCGATGGCGCCGACGACCTCGGGGGATGTTGGATTGCGGACATCGACCACCTGGAGACCCGAGCCACCGTCCGCGACGTACGCGTAATCGCCGCCGACCACCACGCTGCGCGCATGGGCGGGCGTGTCCACGAAACCGGGAATCTGCGGAGCGGTCGGATCCGAGATGTCGACGATATAGAGACCCGCGTCACTGCAGGCGAGATACGCATGGTCGCCGGCGACCGCGACGTCGAACACCTGGCCTCGCGTTTCCACCGACGCCACAACTCGCGGTGCCGCAGGATCGCGGATCTCGATCACCCGAGCTGACCAGTACGAGTCTGCGACGTAGGCATAGTCACCCGAAACGGCGACCGCGAGCGCGCGGCCAGGCGTGCTCACGGAACCGACCCAGTGCAGAAATCCTCCGTAGTCGACACACGGGGCTCGAGGCCCGGGATCGGTCTGGTCCGTGGGTGCCACGACGTCGTCGCCGGCGCACCCGTACGTGACAAGCAAAGCGCAGGTCAAAAGTAGGATCGGTTTCGGGGAGCCCACGAGATCCTCCAACCACATTCTTGAACGGCGCGGCGCCACGCGCGGTTGGACAGGATACATTGGACAGTACCATCTCGACGCGACCACTGGCCAAACACGTTTGCTGTTGCCCCGTGTCGTACAGGCAACCCGGCAGCGACTTCTTCAGCTCTCCCTCGCCACTGTCGTCGATCCCTGCCTTTCCTTCCCAAATCATCCTGTGGTAGAAAAGCCGTCGCTGCTGTCATCGCGAGTCGACGAGCGCGTCGTGTTCGCGCGACGCGTGACTTTGGGTGAGGTCCATGCCGGTTCCCAGCCCGTTCCATCCGCGCACGTCGGAGCTGTGCACGAGTCTGCTCTGGAAGGACTGGGCAGGCTACTACGCGGTGCGCTCGTACGACACGTCGCCCGAGCCCGAGTATCACGCCATCCGGCATGCGGCGGGTCTGCTGGACGTCACCCCCTTGTTCAAGTACGAAGTGCGTGGTCGCGACGCGGCCGAGTTCCTCTCGTGGGTGATGGTGCGCGAC
>JBFJHN010000658.1:0-2322 GCA_041613275.1 Candidatus Krumholzibacteriia bacterium
CCCGCGGCCACGCTGGGTCGGCCCGTTCTTCTTCGCCACCGCGCTTGTCGTTCCGTTGCTCTACTCGAACGCGACGATCGACCCGGTTCTCCTGCCGCGCCTCCTGTTCGTTTCGGCACTTGGAGTCGTACTGGTGGGCGCGTTCGGTCTGCGCGTTCTCCGAGGTTCGGCGGCGCTGAAGCTGCAGCGAGCCGAAATGAGCGTCCTTGGCGTTCTCGTCGCGCTCATCGTGGTTGCGGCCATCTCCGTCGTGGTCGCGGGTGCGTCCCCCGACGGCATCTTCGAGCTGCTGAAGCTGACCCTGTTCGCGTGGTTGCTCTCTGCGAGCTCGCGCGCGGTCGACGGAGATCCCAAGAGACTGGCACTTCTCTGCAAGCTCGTCGTCGTGGCGACTTTTCTGGTTGGCGGCTTCGCGGTGCTGCAGTACTTCCAGGTGGCACTCTTCGAGTGGATGCAACGCGACGTGACCGTCGATTCGACGATGGCGCATCGCAATCTCCTGGCTTCCTTCCTGGTGCTCGCGTTTCCGTTCTCGGCATACCTTTTTTTCGAAGGCAAAAACGGTTGGCGTGTGGCGAGCTCGATCACAATCTCGATCAGCATGTTTCTCATCGTTGCTCTTCAAACCCGCTCGGCTTGGATCGCGTTCCCGGGGGGGCTCGCATTCAGTCTCACCGCCGCAGCCGTCGCCGCGCGACGTTCCCATCGCCCGAATGTGCCGTCGCACGGGTACCGGCGGCGTACGGTCCAGGGAGCCGTTGTTCTCGCGGTTGCCGGCGCACTGGCGCTGCTCGTCGGCGCGCCGGGGTCCCGCGCGCCCATGCGCGAACACGTGGGTTCTCTCGTGCAGCTGCGACACGCATCGATCCAAGAACGCGTACAGCTCTGGAATCGCACGATTCGTATCATCCGCGAACACCCGATGCTCGGAGTCGGTCTGGGCAACTGGCGTGTTGTCGTTCCCCGATACGGCACCGAAGCGCTCCGTTCTGATACGGGCACGCTGCACTTTCAACGACCGCACAACGACTTTCTTTGGGTCGCGAGCGAAACAGGTCTCTTGGGTGGTTTTCTGTATGTCACCTTCTTCGTCACCGTCCTGGCCCTGGCCGTGTCCGGCTTGGCGAGAGCGCCCTCGACGCCCGATCGTGTGGTCTTGACGCTCATGATGTGGGGCGTGTCGTCCTACGTGCTCGTTTCGCTCTTCAGCTTTCCGAAAGAGCGCGTGGCGCACGCCGTCTATCTGGCGCTTCTGATCGGGACGATGCTCTCGTTTCGTCGGAGGAGCGCTTCCCCACTCGCCGTGTGGGCGATGTCCAAGCGCACGTCGTTCGCCTTAGCGCTCCTCGTGTGGGGCACGACGCTTGCTGCCGGACGATTCGCCTTGGCGCGCACGAGCGCGGAAGTTCATCTACGACACGCGCTCCAGGCCCGCGCGCGTGGCGACTGGCCCCGGATGGTGCAACATCTCGATCGGATCGACACGCGCTTCTACGTCATGGACCCGACATCGGCTCCGGTGGCGTGGTACCGGGGCGTGGCGCGCTTCGAGATGGGTCAACGCGACGCCGCGCTGAGCGATTTTCGCACCGCTCTCGAGGTCCACCCGAACCACGTCCACGTGCTCAACAACATCGCCACCTGCCAGACGCTGCGCGGCGAGCACGAGGAGGCCATCCATCTGTACGAGCGCGCTCTCGAGATCGCGCCGCGCTTCGAGGAGGCGCGCATCAATCTTGCTTTCGTCCTGCACGACCTGGGCCGGGACCAAGAGGCCTACGCTCTGCTCGCGCCGCACGCCACCGAAACCTCGTCACCGCGCTTCCGTGAGTGTCTGCGTGTCGTGAAATCCGCTCTCGGGCGGGATGAATGACGCGCTGCTGGTTGCAGTCGTGCTGCTTGCGGGTGGAAGCGCTCTTGCGCAACCCTCGAGACCCGCTCGGCCTCGCGGCGAACCAAGTGGCGAACCCGAACCGGCTCCAACGCAAGAAAACGGGGGTCCCGAGGGACCCCCGTTTGCCTGGGCTCGCGTCCGGAGCGTTCAGGAACGCGAACCACGATCGGCGTGTTGGACGCCGGTCAGCGCGTCCACACCGTCTTGGCCGTGTGCACCCGACCCTCGACCACGACGCGCACAAGATAGACGCCGTTTGCGACATCCAGTCCGCGCGCATCACGACCATCCCAGCGCAAAGCGTGTTGCCCTGCAGGGAAGGCGCGCGATGCCAGGTGACGAACGAGGCGCCCTCGCAGATCGAAGATCTTCAGGTCGACCGGGCTCGCCGTTGCGGTCGAGAAGCGAACGACGACCTGACCGTCGAC
>JBFJHN010000659.1:0-2312 GCA_041613275.1 Candidatus Krumholzibacteriia bacterium
GCGAGCCCGGCCCCGTCAGCGTCAGTGCCAGTCTGTCGACGGTTCCAGCGCGCGACTACGCGGCACTGAGCGGACACGATCTGAATCTGCTGCTGCAGCACAGCGCCAACCTTGCGAATCCGCCGCTGACGGAAGATCAGCTGCGCGCCGGTAACGTCACCGGTGGGGCGAGCTCGTCGACTGGCCTGGCAGACGCGGTCGCACTGGCGCAGTTTCTGGCGTTCATTCCGCCAACGGCAAGTAACGACACGGGTGAGTGGGCGTTCAATTACGTGCGCTTTGTGAATGGCATCGCACAGGCCGACGTGCCGGAGAGTCTCAGCTTCGCGGTGGGCACGACGAGCCCCGAAGTCGTCGATATTCGCGGTTTCATTCTTGGCGATGTCGACGGGAACGGGCCGGACCTCAGTGCGAAGCCGGCGGTGCTTTCCTCCGTTGGGTTGTCGCTGGAGCTGTTGGACTGGTCCGACGACGTCATCACGGTCGGCTTGTCGGCGGTGACGCTTCCGGAGCCATTGGAGACGCTGCTCTTCAGCCTCGAATACGACCCAGCACACGTATCCTACATCGCATCCAAGCGCACGGATCGCACCAGCGGGTTCTTCGTGCTCGACAATCCAGCCGAGCCGGGCGTCGTGCACGGCGTTGTCGCTTCAGGTACGGCACCACCGTCGGTGGACGCGGGCCGGCTGCTCGTCTTCCGCTTGCGTCATCAGGCGTCGAGCGCGTCGGACAGCCGGCTCACGTTCCGGCGTCTACGCGTGAACGATCGTCGCGTGGCCGATTCCCCAGTGCTTGCGTTGTCGAGACAGCCCGCGCCTGAGGCGCTGCCGCTGCGCTTTGCGCTGGCGGTTTCCCCGAACCCGTTCAATCCGTCGACGCGCATCACCTTCGACGTTCCACAACACGCGCAAGCCACCGCCGTGCTGCTGCGCGTCTACGACATCCAAGGTCGATTCGTTGCTCACCTCGCGCAGGGCACGCATCGACCTGGCTCACACGCGGTGTCATGGAACGGAAGAGACCATCAAGGCCGTGCGGTAGGCTCCGGGCTCTACTTCGTGCACATGCAGGCAGGCGAGTGGTCCACGGTGCAGAAGATCTCGCTGCTCAAGTAAACGTCGCGAAGAGATCGGCCTTCCCGTCCCGTGTGCGTCCCGTGATGTGCGACCGGACGCCGTGCAGATCCTGACGTCTCATCGTGCCCCGATGCCACGTCGAATGACATCGGCTGAGGGTCTGGACGTCGTGCCTGCACCGGGCACACACCGGCAAGGTTGCGTGGGCGCGCGGTAATCACGTCCCCCGTGGCGTCCGTGCCAAAGCGCACCGCGTCCCCGCACGCTGCTCATCCCGGCGCGTTCGATCGCCGTAATCGATTGATCCACGTTCGCTTCCGCCAACGTTCGGAATGCACGTCCGAACCCCCGGAAGTCCTCTCCCTCGCTCAGCGGCTGCCCACGCTCGGGCACGTTCCGTGATCTGCCGACTCGTTCTGAACGCAAGTCTTTGCGCCCGGAACGTGGGAGGGGATCGACGGGATGAAACGAAAGCTACTTCTACTGCTGTGCCTACTCGCAGTGCTCTCGTTCTCCCCCGTCGGGTCCGAGCAGGTCGCACGCGTTCGGGGTGAGCCGCGCGCGCTCGTGTCGCCACAACACAGTGTGACTCGAGAACACCAGACGGTCCAGCCATACGCAGCCGGGCGCCTTCTGCTCAAGCTCTCCGGCGAAGCGCTTCGGGCATCGCAACTCCGGAACATGGGACGCCAGAAGGGCACGCTCCGGAGCGACGTCCGCACGGGCATTGCATCGCTCGACGCCATTTCACGTGACGCGGGAGCGCATGCCATTGCCAGGCCCTACATCGAGCTGCAAGACGAAGTTGCCGCGCGCCAGATCGGCGTCGACCGATGGTTCATGCTGCAGGTGCAGGAGGAGGATCTCCCAACCCTCGCCGCGCGCTACGCGGTCGATCCGAACGTTGAGGCCGTCAGCCTCGACTGGCGAGCCTTCCCTAGCGTCGTTCCGAACGATCCCCTCTACTCGAGCAATTGGGGTCACGACAACAGCGCCCAGCTGCCGGACTATTGCTGGTTCTGTGGCGGACACGCGAGCGGCTCCCCAGTTGGCACCGCAGGGTTCGACGCCGACGCCGACCTGGCTTGGGACGCGGCCCAAGGTTACGGCGACGCGAGCACGATCATCGCGATTCTCGACACGGGCGTCGACGTGGGCCATCCCGACCTGCGCCTCGTGCCGGGTTGGGACTACGGAAGCGACGACAGCGATCCGAACGACGACAGCGCGGCC
>JBFJHN010000660.1:0-2280 GCA_041613275.1 Candidatus Krumholzibacteriia bacterium
AATGGCGCCGCCGTTCACGTTGAGCTTCTCGGGATCCAGCGCCAGCTGGCGCTGACAGGCGAGCACCTGGGCGGCAAACGCCTCGTTGAGCTCGAAGAGGTCGATGTCTTCGGCGCCGAGCCCCGTGCGCGCGAAGAGTGCGCGCAGCGCGGGAACCGGCGCGATGCCCATGATCGACGGATCCACCCCCACGCGCGTCGCGGCGCCGACGCGGGCCAGAGTCGGATGGCCGCCCTGCCGCGCCGTTTCGGCGTCCATGAGCACGAGCGCGGCGGCGCCGTCGGTGATGCCGGACGAGTTCCCGGCGCTCACGCTGCCGTCCTTCGCGAACACCGGAGGCAGCTTCGAGAGCTTGTCCAGAGTCGTGTCCGGGCGCGGATGCTCGTCACGCTCGACGCGCGTCGGACGGTTGCGTGCATCGCGCGCGTCGACGGCCAGAACTTCGGCTTCGAAGCGCCCCGCCTCCCATGCGGCTCCGGCGCGTCTCTGCGACTCGAGCGCATACGCGTCCTGCTCCTCGCGCGCGATCTTGTCGCGTCGCGCGAGCTTCTCGGCCGTTTCCCCCATGATCATGCCCGAGAGCGGATCCGAAAAGCCGTCGCGATACATGCCGTCGATCAGCTCGCCATGTCCCAGTCGATAGCCCGTGCGCACGCGCTCGAGCAGGTAGGGCACGCGCGACATGTTCTCCATGCCGCCGGCGACGACGACGCGAGCCTCGCCGTAGCGAATGGCCTGTGCCGCCAGAAGCACGGCCTCGAGCCCCGAACCGCAGGCCATGTTCACGGTCACCGCGGGCAACGTCTCGGGGAGACCGGCCCGATGCGCGACCTGCCGCGCCGGGTTCGGCCCGCAACCCGCCTGGCGTGCATGGCCGAAGACCAAATGGTCGATGCGACCGGGCTCGACGTCAGCGTCACGCACGACCGCCTGCACGGCTGCGGCGCCCAGCTCGGGCGCGGGAACCTCGGCAAACGCACCGAGGAACCTCCCGATCGGCGTACGTCGGGCCGCTGCAATGACCACGTCGCGCATGCGCTTTCCCGGAGGTGGGCCCGGCGGGAAATCCGCGCGGCGCCCGTGCGAAATCGGAAAGGACAGGACCACTTTATACGGACGTACGTTCCACAGGTCAAGCCACGCGCCTGGATCCCTGACACGTGTCACGGTGACCTCGGTGGGCGCGTCGCGCCGCGTGGTGCCTGCGACGCACGGTCTGGATGCAGCGCTGACGGCCAGACGCAGAGCGAGCGAGCGCAGCTGCCGGCCCCGGCATCAAACATGCTGTGCCGGCTTCGTTCAGCCCGGCTGCGTCCGGACGCCCACACGGCATTCTCTCGCGGCCTGCCATAGCTCCACCCGGACGGGAGGCCCCATGAGCGCGTCCATTCGAGTCTTCGCCGTACTCGCGGATTCGCGGCTTCGACAACAGCTCCAGAAGCGGTGGCGCATGAACGGGATCTCTCTGTGCGGCCTGCACGCCGAATGCACGGCCTCGCTCATCGAAGAAATCGCGCGCTTGCGGCCGCAGGTGGTCGTGGCCGACGCCGATCTCGACGACGTGTCCGACTTCGTGCGCGCCGCGGGCGGACGCTTCCGCGTTCCTGTCGTGGCGCTGGTACGCGGGGCGCAAAGCCCCGTGGCGTCGCTTCGTCCGTTGGAGTGGGGCGCGGTCACGGTGGTGGCACGCGGCAATCTCGAGCTCGAGACCGTGGTCGCGGAGCTCGACGCGGCCGTACACACGGCCTGCGAAACGCAGGTTGTCGAGCTGCTGGAAAGCGTCTTCCCGCTTTCGGGCGCCTTCCCGAACGCCGCCGTCTTCGACATGCGGCGCGCGCTTCGCGACCTCGATCCGCGCGACAAGGTCATCGTCGTCGGCGCCGGCGTCGGAGGCCCCATGGCGATGCGGCGTATTCTTCGGACGATGACGGGACACGAGCACAGCCCGGTCATCTACGTGCAGCAAATGTGCGAAGCGTTGATTCCCGCGCTCGTACCTTGGCTCGAGAAACACACGGGTGCGCACGTCCAGCGCGCCCGCAACGGTGACACGCTCGAAGTCGGCCAGGTCTACGTGGCCGGCGCGCGTGAAGAGCTGTTGGTGCAACGCAGCGGCAACCGCACGCTGCTCAGGGTGTCGCCGCCGAACGGCAACGGCAAGCCCATCGACGCGCTGCTTGCGAGCGTGGCGGCCTTGTACCGCGAAGGCGCCGTGGGCGTGCTGCTTTCGGGCCGGGGCGAGGACGGCTGCGACGGCATGAGGACGCTGCGCGACGCGGG
>JBFJHN010000661.1:0-2279 GCA_041613275.1 Candidatus Krumholzibacteriia bacterium
CGACGCGCAGTCGCCATTCCTGGGCCAACGCGCGCATCAAGCGCCGCTGCGGCCCCGCGTCCGACGGATTGGGCAGCGTGTAGAACGTGCAGTAGGCGCACTGGTGCTGACAGAACGGAATGTGGACGTAGACGCCGAAATCACGGCTGGGCATGGTGCGCTCGCGGCGTCAGCGGATGACGTCGAAGATGCGGGTGAAGCGCAGCGACGGCCGGTACCATCCGTTCGAAGTGTCGACCGAGAAGTAGATGAACATCGCCTTGCCCTTGACGTGGTCGATGCGCAGCGGGCCCCAATAGCGGCTGTCGCTCGAGTTGTCGCGGTTGTCCCCCATCATGAAGATGTGCCCGTCCGGGATGACGCGCTCCGGCATGAAGTCGCGCTTGCCGTGTTGGGGCAGCTGCAGCTGCGACGACTTGTGCACCGCGTAGGGCTCGATCTGCTCTTCGCCGTTGATATAGAGCGTCTTGCCGCGAATCGCCACCGTGTCGCCTGCCACCGCCACGCAGCGTTTGATGAAGTCGCGCCCGTCGGTGGGCGAGCGGAAGACGATGACGTCGCCGCGCTTGGGGTCGCGCACGGCCGGCAAACGCATGTCGGTGAAGGGCACCTGTGCGCCGTAGAGGAACTTGTTGACGAAGAGGAAATCGCCGACGAGGAGCGTGTCCTCCATGGAGCTCGACGGAATCCGGAAGGCCTGCAGCGCGAACTGACGGAAGAAGAGCGCCATCAGGACGGCCATGACGATGGCCTCGGTGTACTCGCGCGCCTTCGAGCGCGTCTTCGGCGCCCGCTGTTCCACGGCGGACTTGCTGCGGCGGACGCGCGCGCCGCGCCGCGTGCCGGGGGCCGCCTCGACCGCCTTTTCCTTGCTCGACATCCGTTCTCCCAAGAGGCTCCCGGCCCGCGGGGCCAAACCGTAACCTTAGCGTACTTTGAGGACCGCGAGGAAGGCCTCTTGAGGCACCTCGACGCTGCCCACGCGCTTCATGCGCCGCTTGCCCTCGCGCTGGCGCTCCAGCAGCTTGCGCTTGCGGGTGATGTCGCCGCCGTAGCACTTGGCGGTGACGTTCTTGCGCATGGCCGAGATCGTCGTCCGCGCGATGACCCGCGAGCCGATGCACGCCTGGACCGAGACCTCGAACAGCTGCCTGGGGATGAGCTCTTTCAGTTTTTGCGCCATCTCGCGTCCCCAGGAGTAGGCTTTTTCGCGATGGATGATGATGGACAACGCATCCACGCGATCGCCGTTGAGCGCGATGTCCAGCTTCACCAGGTCCGAGCGCCTGTGCTCCAGATAATGGTAGTCCAGGCTGGCGTGGCCGCGGCTGATCGACTTCAGCTTGTCGTAGAAGTCGAAGAGGATCTCGGCGAGGGGCAGCTCGTACTTGAGCTCCGCGCGCTCGGGGTCCAGATAGTGCATACCCCGATGCAGGCCTCGGCGTTCCTGGACCAGCTGCATCACCCCGCCCACGTACTCGCGCGGCGTGATGATCTCGGCGCGCACGAAGGGCTCCGAGATGAACTCCAGCGTCTGCGAGGGCGGCAGCTGGGCGGGGTTGTCGACGATGATGCGCTCGCCCGTCGTCGTGAGGCACTCGTACTCCACGTTCGGCGTGGTGACGATCAGCCGCATGTCGTACTCGCGCTCCAGCCGCTCTTGGATGACCTCCATGTGCAACAGCCCCAGGAATCCGCAGCGGAAGCCGAACCCCAGCGCGGCTGAGGTCTCCGGCTCGAAGGTGAGCGCGGCGTCGTTCAGCACCAGCTTCTCCAGCGACTCGCGCAGCTCGACGTAGTTCTCGTTTTCCATGGGATACAGCCCGCTGAACACCATGGGCTTGATCGCCTTGTAGCCGGGCAGGGCTCGGGGTGCCGGCTCCTCGTGCAGCGTGATCGTGTCGCCGACGCGCGTGTCGGCCACCTTCTTGGCGCCGGCGATGACGTAGCCCACCTCGCCGGCGTGCAGCGCCTTGGCCGGCACGCGCCGCATGCGCAGGTGGCCGAGCTCCTGCACCTCGAAGTCGCGCCCCGTGGACATGAAGCGGATGCGATCCCCGTGCCGCAAACGGCCATCGCGAATGCGCACGTACGCCACGGCGCCGACAAACTGATCGAAGAGCGAGTCGAAGATGAGCGCGCGCAACGGCGCGCGCAGGTCGCCCGGCGGCGGCGGCACGCGCGCGACCACGGCTTCGAGCAGCTCGCGCACGCCGGTGCCGCGCTTGGCGCTCACGTCGAGGATCTCTTCGGGCGCGCAGCCCAACGCATCGAGGACC
>JBFJHN010000662.1:0-2255 GCA_041613275.1 Candidatus Krumholzibacteriia bacterium
GCCGCCCGACGTCCTGCACCTGAACGACTATCACACCGCGCTGTCGGCGGCGTATCGCGATCTCGAGCTGGCGACCGGCGATGCGTTTCTCACGCGCACCGGCATCGTGCTCGGCCTGCACAACCTGGGCTATCAGGGCACCTATCCCGCCGAGCGCTTCGCCCGGACCGGCCTTCCGGCCGAGTTCATGTACAGCATGGGAGCGCTGGAGTTCTGGGGCGGCATGAACTTTCTCAAGGCAGGCGTCGTGCACGCGGATCTCCTGACGACGGTCAGCCCGACGTACGCGCGAGAGATCCAAGCCTCCTCGGAGCTCGGCCACGGGCTGCACGACGTCCTGCGCCAGCGCGGTCCGGATCTCGTGGGCATCCTCAACGGCATCGACACGCACGTCTGGGACCCGGCACGCGACGCGCTCCTGCCGGCGCGCTACGACGCCCGCGTGTTGGCCGGGAAGGCCACTTGCAAGCGCGCCCTGCAGCAACGCTGCGGCCTGTCGCCGGAGGCGCACACGCCGCTTTTCGGCATGATCTCGCGCCTCGTCGAGCAGAAAGGCGTCGATCTGCTGCTCGAGGCGCTGCCTCAATTGATGCGCATGCCCGTGCAGATCGTGCTTCTCGGGCGCGGCCACGCCGACTACGAGCGCCTCCTGGCGGCATTCGCACACGAGCACCCACGTCGCATCGCCGTCCACCTCGAGTTCGACGACGCCCTGGCGCACTGGATCGAAGCCGGGAGCGACTTCTTCCTGATGCCGTCGCGCTACGAGCCGTGTGGACTGAACCAGATGTACAGCATGCGCTACGGCAGCGTGCCCGTCGTCCGGCGCACGGGCGGGTTGGCCGACACCGTGCAAGAATGGGATCCCGACGCCCAGGCCGGGACGGGATTCCTGTTCGACGCCTACGAGGCCGGCGCGTTCCTCGAAGCCATTCGTCGTGCCTGCGCGGCCTTCGCCCGTCCCGAGGACATGGCGCGTATCCGGCGCGCCGGTATGTCGGAGGACTTTTCGTGGCAGGTCTCGGCGCAGCGCTACCGCGCGGTGTACGAGCGCGCACGCGCACGGCGTGCGCCCCGTGTGGCGTCCAGGACGCCAGAACGCGCCCAGCCCGGCTTCGGGCCGGACGGGGGCATTGACACCCGACCGCGGATCGGTAACATACGGGCGGACTTCGGGCGGGAATAGCTCAGTTGGTAGAGCACCACCTTGCCAAGGTGGACGTCGCGGGTTCGAGTCCCGTTTCCCGCTCCACCCTCTTTCTTGCCCCGTGCGACCCGTCTCCGGCGGCATAGCCAAGTGGTAAGGCAATGGTTTGCAAAACCATCATCCCCAGTTCGATTCTGGGTGCCGCCTCCATCTTCGCCGCGACGAGCCGCACGGGTGCCTGACGCCCGGCGGCGCGGCGCCTTCCGGCGGAAGAATCTCACCCGTCGCTTGCGCACCACGACGAAATTCGATCCGCCACGCGCGCACCGCGCGTGATGTCGCGAGCACGATGCTCGCACGCGCCCGGTGTCCCGCGAACAGCGTGCTGCGACCACCGCGCCGGGCGTGACGCAACCTCGAACGCGTGCGCACTCATCGCTGCAATTCGTTGCAACCATTTCGATTTCGAAAACAACGGAGGCCCGCTGCGCGCACCATGTGGCGCGTGCGGCGTTCACGCTCGGCGCGTGCAGGTCCGAGTGTCACGCACGTACGCGTCGCGCGCGCAACGCTTCGAACACGCGGGGGCATGGTTTTTGATGTTTTTGATGATTGAACGCGTCGTCGCTGCATGCTCGAATGCGCTCGGTGCGTCGACTTGCGCTCGAAAACGACGTCGCGGAACATGACGCGTCCGGAAGTCGGCACCGGAAAAACGTGCCAAAAACGAGTTTTTTGGTTGACGCTTTTTTTTAGGTGCTCCTATCCTGCGAGGCTGACTGGAAGCGTCGGACGTTTTACGGCTTCCGCTCCACATAGGCCGACTCGTTTTCGAATGGGTCGAGCTCGCGACGAGACGAGAGCTTCGTTTTCAACGCGAGTGCTGGAACGGGAAGCAGACGTCACGGCGGTCTCGTACAGAAAGGTGGTAAGGTACGATGCCAGCAAGGAAGAAGCGGGCCGGTCGCAAAAAGGCGACCCGCAAGAAGGCCGGCCGTAAGAAGGCCGGTCGGAAGAAGGCGACCCGCAAGAAGGCCACGCGGAAGAAGGCCGGACGCAAGAAGGCCCGCCGCAAAAAGGCCACACGGAAGAAGGCGGGACGGAAGAA
>JBFJHN010000663.1:0-2253 GCA_041613275.1 Candidatus Krumholzibacteriia bacterium
CCGGGGCGTCAACTCCGCGCCGCAATCTCGGGCGTTTCTTCGGGCGTCATCCTGGCCGAGCAGTTCGACACGCGCTGCGATTTCAGCTCGCTGGCGCTCATCGGTTCGGGTCTCGGCTCCGCGGGGTTCGTGGTGTTCGATGACACAACGCCCATGCCGCGCGTTGCCCAGTCGGTGGCGCGTTTTCTCTATGTCGAATCGTGCGCCCAGTGCACGGCATGCAAGGTCGGGCTGGGGATCGCCTCGAAATCGATCGATGCGGTATTCGACCCCGAGCGCGCATCGCCCGACCAGCTCGAGAGAGCGCTCATTGGCGCCCAGCACGCGCCGCAGGCGAACCGCTGCTACCTCCCTGTCGAAGGGTCCATCCTGATCCCGAGTCTGCTACAGCGGTTCAGCGGTGATTTCGAGGCACGTCTGGACGAGACGAAGCGTGGGGAAGGACATGACGTCGAGCTCCCGATCGCCAAGTTCGTCGACTACGACGAGGCAAAGCACACGTTTACGCTCGACGCCCAACAGCCGCTGAAGACTGCCGACTGGACGTACGTGACAACCGAGTCGAGTGTGGTGACTCCGAGCGCGCCGCGTGCGGGCCCGCGCCAGCCCAGCGGCCCGATCACCGTCCCGCTCGCCCCGGAGCTTGCAAGTGCTCTTGCCGAACGCGCCCGCGCCGAAGGGCGCGACGTCGATGATCTCGTCAATGCCATCGTGGGCGATTGGCTCAATCTCAAGGACGACGCGCCCGAGTGATGAAAGACGACATGAAGAAGAGCATCGGCACGAACGAGAAGGCGCTGAAGATCAACCTCGACGGGACCAAGTACGGGACGTTCGCGGAGATCGGCGCCGGGCAGGAGGTCGCCCGCTGGTTCTTCAGGGTCGGCGGAGCGGCTGGCACGATCGCCAAGACGATCTCCGCCTACGACATGACCGTGAGCGATGCGATCTATGGCTCGACCAGTCGATATGTCAGCCGCGAGCGCCTGCAGAGCATGCTGACTTACGAGTTCGACCTGCTTCGGGAACGACTGGACGAATCACAGGGGGAGAAGACTACTTTCTTCGCCTTCGCCGACACCGCCCAAGCCCGAAGCTTCGTGCGCAAGGATGAGTGCCACGCGTGGCTGGGCGTGCGATTTCAGGCCGAAACCCGCGCGGAGCCCTCCGAGATCATCATTCACGTTCGCATGCTCGACGAATCGAACGTCCTGCAGCAGGAATCACTCGGAATCCTGGGGGTCAACGTCATCTACGGGGCGTTCTACCTTCACCACGACCCCGTGGCCCTCATCGAGTCCTTCGTGAACAACCTGTCCACCGAGCGGTTGGAAGTGGACATGGTCAAGCTCACCGGCCCCGCCTTCCGAAACGTCGACAGCCGCATCATGAGCCTGGAGCTGGTCCGCCTCGGCCTCGCCGACTCCGCCATGTTCACCGCGGACGGCGAGGTCGTCCAGCCCTCCGAGATCCTCTACAAGAAGGCGATCTTGGTGGAACGCGGGAGCTTCCGCCCCGTGACCCGGGTCACCGTGAACATGCTGGATTGCGCGCACGCCCAGTTCGTTCAGGAGCCCAAGGTCCAGGGTCACGACATCGTCGTGGTGATGGAGATGACCCTGCGCAACCTCTCCAGCGAGGGACAGATCGATCAGAAAGACTTCTTGGATCGAGTGGACCTGCTGGGAGCGCTGGGCAAGACGGTTCTCATCTCGAACTACGGCCGGTTCTATCGGCTGGCCGAATACCTGTTTCGCTACACCAAGAACATGATCGGTATCGCGATGGGCGTTCCCACTCTCAAGGAAGTGCTCGAGGAAGAACACTACACCGACTTGGGTGGGGGCATCTTGGAATCGTTCGGACGCCTTTTCCGGAACGACCTGAAGCTCTACATCTATCCGCTGAAGGAGCCGAAGTCCGGGGCGCTGATCACCGCGGCCAACCTGCAGGTGGCGGACAACCTCCGGCACCTCTACTCCCACCTGCTCGAAAACCGGTACCTGGAGGACCTGTGCGGCTACGATGAAGCGTGCCTGCCGATCTTCTCGTCCGAAGTCCTACGCAAGATCCGAGAAGGAAACCCGTTGTGGGAGGAGCAGGTTCCACCCAAGGTGGCCGCGCTGATCAAGGAGCGGCGTTTGTTCGGTTGTTGCGATTCATGAAAACCACGACCCCGCCTGCAGGCGCTCAGGGAACCACCGCGGTGGGTCGCGGGAAGCTCGGCACGTTCGGCGGCGTGTTCACGCCGAG
>JBFJHN010000664.1:0-2251 GCA_041613275.1 Candidatus Krumholzibacteriia bacterium
GCGGACATCAGCCAGTGGATGGACTCGATCGTGCGCCCCATGTTGACGCAGCATGGTCAGTTCGACATGAGCTATGACGTTCCGTCGTGCGCTCCCAACATCGATTGGTTCAAGCTGGGAACCGCGCTCGAAGGAATCATCGACAACGCGGTGAAGTTCAGCAAGCCGGGCGCGCGCCCGCGCGTCGTGGTGTACCTGAGTCATTCCCACGCTTTGCACGAGCGTGGCGGCGCACGGCCCGACGAGCAGGCGAGCGGCTGGCTACGCCCCGAGGTGCCGGCAGATCCGCGCGATCCAAAGACGCTGCTGGTGCTCGAGGTCGAGGATCGCGGCATCGGCATTCCGTCAGACGAGGTGGACGCGGTCTTCCAGCCGTTCACCCAGGCTGCCAACTCGCCGACGCGCGGGGTGCGTGGTGCGGGGCTCGGCCTGGCCATGGCCAAGAGCATCGCCGAGGCGCACGGGGGCTCCATCTTCTGCCGCAGTGTGCTCGACCGGGGAACCTTGATCACAATGGTCATCCCCATCGGTCCCCCGGACGCCTGATCGACATTCCACGTCAGGTCGGCGGCTCGCTCGGGTCGGTCTCCCGCGACCCTGGCGGCGTCTCCGCGTGAGGTGCCGCGCTGGCCGCGCGTCGCATTCGCGACTCGGCCTCGACGAAGACGCGCTTCACCATAGGGTGCTTCCCCTTGATTTGCGCGTCCAGATGCGCAATCGCCCGTTCGAGCTCGCCCGCGGTCACGTCGTCGTCGAAGTCCACGCTGACGTTCACCAGGATGAACTCCGGACCCATGTGCATGGTCAGCACCTCGTTGACGGCAGCGACGCCTTCCGTGGCCGCGACCAACGTGCGAACCTCCGTCACCAGTCCCATGCGGGCGCTCTCGCCGATCAACATGCTCTTGGTCTCGTACGCCAGCCAGATGGCCGTTCCGGCGAGGATGAGCCCGATGAGCACAGACGAGATCCCGTCGAAATAGACGTTGCCGGTGAGCTGTCCCAGCAGGATGCCGACAAAGGCGATGATCAGCCCCAGCATGGCCGCGGTGTCTTCGAACAAGACCACGAACAGCGTGGGATCCTTGCCGCGCTGGACAGCCTCGACGATGCCCCACTTCCCTTTCGCGTGCGCGAACTCGCGCCAGGCGAACAGCAACGCACCGGCCTCGAACACCATCGCGATGCCGAGGACGATGTAGTTGACCAGCGGGTTCTCGATGGGATGCGGGTGCCGGAGAGCCTCGATGCCTTCGTAGATCGACACGCCCGCGCCGACGGCGAAGATGAGGATGGCGACGACGAAGCTCCAGAAGTAGATCTCTTTACCGCGGCCGAAGGGATGTTGAGGTGTGGCGGGCTTGCGCGCCTGGCGCAAGCCGAAGAGCAACAACACCTGATTGCCGGTGTCGACAACGGAATGGATGCCCTCGGAGAACATCGCCGCGCTGCCGGTCAGCGCCGCGGCGGCGAACTTCGTGACCGAGATGAGCCCGTTTCCCACGAGCGCAGCAAGGATGACTTTCTTCGATCCCGACGCCATGACGGATCATCGTAGGTGCCCCGGGCATGTAAGGCAACCGCCAAGCTGGGCTTGGCGGGTCCAGAGCGTGGGCTTGGCAGGTTCCCGGTTTTCGGTCATATTGGGTACACGAACCAACCGTATGGACTCTCGCCTCGGAGGGGATCATGCCGCGCCTCCGCATCGCCGCGCCGGCGGCTGCAGCATTTGTCTTCACGCTCACCGTTTCGTTCACACAGGCCGTGCCAGAAAGCGCCGAAGTCAAGCAGACGTCTTCCTCGAAGCTGTCGCTCGACTTGATGCTCGAGTGGGAAACCGTTGCGTCCCCGCAAATCTCGCCCGACGGAAAGCACGTCGTCTTCGTGCGTACCTGGGTGGACAAGATCCACGACAAGCGCAAGTCCGAACTGTGGATCATGAACGCGGACGGGACGCGACAACGGCATCTCACGGAGGGCTCCGATCCGCAATGGTCGCCCGATGGCGGACGCATCGCGTTCTTGAACGAAGGGAAGCCGAAGGGCAAGCAGGTCCACGTGATGTGGATCGATACGCGCGAGGTCACGCAGATCACGCGCGTCGATGAAACGCCGTCCGACATCCGCTGGTCTCCCGACGGAACGCGCGTCGCTTTTCGCATGGTGGTTCCCGAGCGCGACCGTTTGTTCAAGCTCGACATGCCGCAGAAGCCCAAGGGTGCTCAGTGGGCCGAGGAGCCCAAGGTGATCA
>JBFJHN010000665.1:0-2245 GCA_041613275.1 Candidatus Krumholzibacteriia bacterium
CTGTTCGTGGCCCGACGGTTGCAATCGGGCTACGTGCGCGAGCTGGAGCAGCGTCTCGAGTCGGGAGTCGCGCGCATCGATGTCGACGACATCGACGACCCCATGGCGCGCTCGATGATCGAGACCATCGTTCCGGATCTGGGCGCCAGCTGGGAGTTCAAGGCGGCCGCGCACGACGAAGAAGTTTCCGAGCACGAGCTTGACGACGAGATGAGAAGCCGCATCGATGAGCTGCGTTGCGGCGACGCTTTCCGCGTGCTCTCCGCCCTGAAGCAGGGCCCGATCGTCCCGGCGCTTGTACGCTACGTGGTGCCTCTTCTTGGATGGGACGCCGTCTCGGCGCACGTGGCACGCGCTCTGTCGGAGAACGCGGCGGACGTCGAGACCTCGCTCGTGCGCTCGCTCCTCGATCGCAACATGGATGCTGCGGTCCGCCGTCGGATTCCAGGGCTCTTGACTCGGACGACTTCGGAGCGCGCCATCGACGGCCTCCTGCGTGGCCTGCTCGACTCGAGCTTCGAAATCCGTTTTCTTTGCGGCCGCGCCTTGGCGCGCATCCACGCACAGGATTCGTCGGTTGCTTTCGACCGGCATCGGGTCTTCACGATCGTCCTGCGCGAAACGCGTGTGGACCGTGGCGTGTGGGAGCGACAGCGACTTCTCGAGGAGCTCGAGGAAGGCGCGGACGAGCCGTTCGTCAGCGAGTACCTGCGTCAGCGCTCGAGTCGAAGTTTGCAGCACGTTTTCACGGTGCTGTCCCTGGCGCTCGACAAGAAGCCGCTGCAGGTGGCCTTCCAGGGCCTGTACACCGACGACCCCATCTTGCGCGGCACGGCGCTCGAGTACCTGGAAAGCGTACTTCCCGAGGACATCCGCGAGAGCCTGTGGCCGTTCCTCGAGAAGGAAGGCAAGCAGAGCACCAGCCTCGATGCCATTCTGCATTCCTCGGGTCGCAACCGGACCGAAGTGCTGGAGTCCCTCATGCAGTCCCACCACTCCATCCAGTTGAACTTGAAAAAGCTGCGACGCATCGTCCGGGAGGACGAAACGTAGTCGACCTCCCCCCGCCCGACGCGCGAAGGGCTGTCGGGCAGAATTGCCTTCTCCCTGCGGCCTTCCGGTGGTATGAAGGGTGCACTCGCCCTTGGAGGTCGGCTTGAGCGTCTCGGTGGATTCACGGGGTCGTCGGCTGCGCTACGGCGCCTACCCCGAGCTCACCGTCACCGGGATCGTCGTCGGCTACTTCATCGGCGCGCTTCTCGCGCTCAGCATCGGCTACGCAGCGCTGATCCTCGGATTCTCCATCGAAGGCTCGGAGCTCGCCGCCATTCTGGGGTTCGGCGTCCTGCGCGGCGTGCTGCGCCGACGCAGCATCATCGAGAACAACATCAACCAGAGCCTGGCCAGTGCGGTGAACGCCGCGTCTTCGGGCATGGTGTTCTCGCTGCCGGCCATCTTCATTCTCGGCTACCCCGACTTCAACTGGCAGCTCACCATCGTCGGCTGCATCACGGGCGGCGTCCTCGGCATCGCCTTCATTATTCCGCTGCGCAAGCAGATGATCGACTTCGAGCGCTTGGCCTACCCCGGCGGTATCGCGGTCGCCACCATTCTCAAATCGCCCGGCGCCGGCATCCGCAAAGCGTGGCTGTTGCTCGGCGGCGCCGTCGTGAGCGGCGTCGTGCACGGCATCAGCCAGGCCACCAGCTACAGCAGCGTGCCGGTGGGAACCTGGTTGAACCTTCCCGAGTTCCTGAACGCCACGTGGTATCTTTCGCTGATGACCGTCGGCGTCGGCTACCTCTCGGGTCGCGGCGGCGTGTACTTCGTGATCGGTGGCTTCGTCTGCTACTGGATTCTCGCGCCGCTCCTGAACATCCAGGGACTCTTGCCGAGCGAGGCGGAGCTCAACGGCACCGCCGTCACCACCTATCTGTGGCGCCAGTTGTTCCGTCCCACCGGCATCGGGATGCTCATCGGCGGCGCCATCACCGGCGTCGCGTTGGCGCTGCCCCTCATCGTGAGCGCCGTACGCAGCATGCAGCAGGCGTCGAAGAGTCGCTCGGTCGTCGCGCGCGACGAGATGCCAATCCGCATGCTGTACGTGGCCGTTCTTTGCGCCTTCGTCGTGCTCTTCATCATTGCGCAGCTCTCGGTCGACGAGATGACCTTCGGCAAGGGCGCCGTCATGGCCGTCCTGGGAACGCTGTGGATCTGGATGGCGGGTGTCATTCTCTCCGAATGC
>JBFJHN010000666.1:0-2242 GCA_041613275.1 Candidatus Krumholzibacteriia bacterium
AATCTCGTCGTCGACATGCGCGGGCTGCAGGTGATGCGTGATTTCGGCTATCCGGTGGTCTTCGACATCACGCACAGCCTGCAGATGCCGGGCGCCGCCGGAAGCGAGACCGGGGGCGATCGTCGCTTTGCGCCCCTGATGGCACGTGCGGCCTGCGCTGCCGGAGTCGACGCCGTTTTCCTCGAGGCGCACCCCGATCCGGTGCAGGCGAAGAGCGATCGACACACGCAGATCCCGCTTGCGGACGTCGAGCGTCTGCTGACGAGCGCACGCGATTTCCATCTGCTGGCGCGACGTCACCTCTCTGCATCGTGAGGCGTCGCGCGCGCGTCTTGTGCCCAAGCCAGAAGCGTGCGTACGCGATATGATCGTGTAACAGGTCCAGAGAAAGGCTCGCAGCGTGGAATCGCGACCGCCACAGTCAGCATCGACACCGCAGGAGCCGGCACCGCTACGAGACGCGCGCGACGTGCTGGAAAAAGAGATCGCCGGGCTGCGCGCCGTTCAGCAGCAACTCGACGATCGTTTCGTGCAGGTCGTCGATCTCATGTTCCGGTGCACGGGACGCGTCATCGTCACTGGCATCGGCAAATCGGGGATCGTCGCCAAGAAGGTCGCAGCGACGCTCACGAGTACCGGTACGCGCAGTCTCTACCTGCATCCGGTCGAGGCGGCGCACGGGGACATGGGGATCCTGGCGCCCGAAGACGTCATGATCGCCATCTCCTACAGCGGCGCCAACGACGACTTCGACGAGCTCTTTGGAGCCTGCGACAAGCTGCAGATCCCACTCGTGGCGTTGACCGGCGACGTGCGCTCACGCATTGCGCGCCGCAGTCGCTTCGTCATCGACTGCCACGTTCCGGAGGAGGCCTGCCCGCTCAATCTCGCGCCCACGGCCAGCACCACCGCCGCACTCGCGATCGGCGACGCACTTGCCGTGGCCCTCATGCAGCGCCGCGGTTTTCGCGAGGAGCAGTTCGCCCAGACCCACCCCAGCGGCGTCCTGGGGCGACGCCTGGCGCTCACCGTCGGCGACGTAATGCACCGCGACGACGAGATTCCACGCGTGCGTGACGACGCAACGCTTCGCCAGGGCTTGCTCGTGATGATGGACAAACGACTTGGATGCGTCTTCGTCGAGAACGCTGCGGCGCAGCTGGTCGGGATTGTCACGGATGGCGACCTCAAGCGCATTCTGCTGCGCGACGCCCAGGGGCTCGAGCGTCGCGTTCGCGACGTCATGATTTCCCAGCCGAAGCGCATCGAGCCAGAAGCACTCGTCGTCCACGCGCTGCGGCGCATGGAAGAGAATCCAGGCGGTGCCATCACGCAGCTGGCCGTGGTCGATGCCCGTGGACAGCTCACGGGTGTCATCCACATGCACGACATCGTGCGTCTGGGCCTGGCGACGGCTCCACCCGCCTAGCTGCCGGGCGCACGGCTGCAAGCGCCAAGCGAGCAACGCCTTGCGGCGGAAATAATCTGGCCCGCCCCACCGTTCTTAGACGAGGAGCGTGATGTCTCACGAGAGCGAGGCGGAGAAACGCCGCCGTTTCGAGGACGAGGCTCTGCCTCACCTGGACGCCCTCTATCACACCGCGCTCCGGATGACTGGTAATCCGAGCGACGCCGAAGATCTCGTCCAGGACACCTACATGAAGGCGCACCGGTTCTGGGACCGGTACACCGCCGGGACGAACTGCAAGGCGTGGCTCTACAAGATCCTGACGAACACCAGGATCAACCAGTACGTCAAACGCTCCAAGCAGCCGCAGCAGGTCAACTTCGACGATGTCGAGCCGATCCTGCCGCACACCGAGTCGAGCGCGCTGAACGCGCCGACGCGAGGTGAGCTTGGAGCCCTGGCCGACCTGCTCGACGATGAGGTCAAGCAGGCGCTCGAAGCGATCCCGGCAGAGTTCCGCATCGTCTTGTTGTTGTCCGTGGTCGAAGGCTTTGCGTACAAGGAGATCGCGCAGATCCTGGAGATTCCGATCGGAACGGTGATGTCGCGTCTGTTTCGGGGTCGCAAATTGTTGCAAGCGTCGCTGCACGAGTATGCGCGCCGGCGTGGTTTGGTGAAGGACTGAGAGCGATGAACTGCGCTGAAGTTCAACGGCAGCTCGAGCGGTTTCTCGGCGGAGACGTTTCGGATCGCGAGCCGCTTCTGCTGGGCGATGAACGTCTCGGGATCGCGCGTGAGGCTGAGTGCGAAGGAGTCGGCCCGGGCCTCCACGTA
>JBFJHN010000667.1:0-2238 GCA_041613275.1 Candidatus Krumholzibacteriia bacterium
CGGGCGTAGAAGCCCTTCTTCTTAAAGCGCCATCCGACGGCGTTTCCGTGGTGAAGACAGGCCCGATTCGGGCAAAAAGGCGGTACGAACCCCTGGCGCGACCCACGCATGCCATCTCAGCCTGCACGCTCCACGCCAGACCCATTTTCGAAACCACAACGGAAGGTTTCTACCGTCTACCAGGAGCCGCCGCCGCCCCCGCCGCCGCCGCCGCCCGAAAAGCCGCCGCCGCCCGAGCCGCTCGAGCGCGGGGAGGTGAGGATGGACTGCTCCGCGGTGCTCATCGCGTCGGTGAGGCTGCTCTCGAAGGCGTGCGTCGACGCCCACGAGCGCGAGTGGTGACCGGCGAACCAGCGCGGCGGTTCGTCGGCGTAGATGCCCTCGAAGCGTCGCGCCCAGCTGGCCGAGACGCCAAGCGCGATGGCGTAGGGCAGAAGCGATTCGAACACTGCGCGCGCGTCGAGCGTGTCCAAGCGAGGTTCTTCGACGCGCTGGGCGAACTCCTGGAAGCCCTGCGCCCACGCGCGCATGCGCGCACCCTTGCGTGTACGCCGCGGCATGGCGGGCGAGAACGCGGCGAACGCGAGCCACGTGGCAACCCCGGCTGCGCCCGGGACGAAGAGGGCGTACGGCAAGATGCCGCCGCGCCACACCGCCCACGCGGCACCCAAGCCGAACACGAGTCCGCCCACGATGAAACCGCCGAAGACGTATTTCGTGCGCACCGTGCTGGGGTTGGCGGCGAACAGCTTTTCTCGCGTGAGATGCCGGTACAGCGCCTTCTTGATCCCGGGCACATTGCGGTAGAACTTCTCGCGCAGGTCGTGCGTCGTCACCCGCGTCCCCGAGGCGAAGAGTCCGTTGAGCACGCGCTGCTCGTGATCGCGAAGCGGCGAGTCCTGCGTCGGCGACCCATCGTCGGAGGGCGTGTCACCCGCATGCAAGCGCTCGAACACGGTGACGTCCTTCTTCTTGAGCCCCCACATCTGCGACAGCTCTTCCGTTTCGATCTTGATGTGACCACGCACGGCAAGATCCACGATGGTTGCGGTGATGTCGCGCAGGTCGACCTTCTCGTCCACGATCGTGCCCACGCCACCGGGCGAAACACCCGGCGGCGGCTCGTACTGCACGGCAACCGAACGTGTCTCGGGATCGCGCCCGTAGCGCCGGTAGGCGCGCCACATCGCGTAGACGAAGATGAGCGGCGCCACGAGGATCCAGTTGTCGGCGACGAGCTGGTTGGCGCGCGCCATCGAACCCGGAACGCGCACGTGTCCGCGCGGCCACGCCGCCACGACGGTGAGCCCTTCGCGCGGACGCAACCCGCGCGTCACGTCGTAGAACACCGCGCCCGGCTCGACGCGCGTGATCTCGGCCGACTCCTCGCGGCTGCCCACGGTGCCGACGTAGGCCAGCACGACCAGCGAGTCTTTCGGTAACGCGCTGGGGAGGTGTACGACGGCCGAGGCCTCACGAATGTGCGTGTTCCACTCGTGCCCGGTGGCGTTCCAGTACAGCTCGTCGTACTCGTCGAAGTGACGCAAGGCGCCGCGCACGCGATACCGGATGACATAGAGCATGGCACCGCGCACGGTGCGATCCGGATCGCCGATGCGGATGTTGACGTAACGTCCCTCGCGCCGCACGCGCGTCGTATACGTGCGTCCGCTTCCGTCGGTCACCTCGACATGGCTGAGCTCGAACGAGTAGCCGATGCCGAAACGGTCGGTGTAGCGCACGGGAATCGTGCGGTAGATGCCGCGTCGAGCCCGCGAGAAGTCCACATCGATGCGTTCCTCGACGCGCAGCTCGCCGTCGGCGCGAATTGTGAGCTCGGTGTGGAAGCGCGCGATCTCGAAACCGCCCAGGTCGGCGGCAACCGGCAGCGGCAGGAGGACGATGAGGCACGCAAGCGCCAGGCAGGCTCGGATCCGCACGACCGCCTCCCGCGAGATCCGCGTGCCGCCGCTCATGATCCGGTGTTGAAGTCGACCTTGGGAACGGCGGCCTGCGAACGATCTTCGAGCTCGAAGAACTCGCGCTCCTGGAAGTTCCCGATGCGCGCGACGAACATGTCGGGCACCGATTGGATGCGCGTGTTGAAATCGCGCACCACGGCGTTGTAGTAGCGCCGCGCGTTCTGGATGGCATCCTCGAGCTCTTCGAGCGACCGATGCAGATTCTGGAATCCGGTGTTGGCCTTCAGATCCGGATAGGCCTCGGCCAGAGCGAACA
>JBFJHN010000668.1:0-2221 GCA_041613275.1 Candidatus Krumholzibacteriia bacterium
GGATGTGTGAGATGTACGTGCCGCCGAACTCGCCGGCGGCCCGCGCAAGCGCGGTCAGCTCCGCAGGCGCAGCGTAGAACGCCGGCGCGTAGATGAGCGACGACCCGACGCCCAGCGCGCCTTCGCGCATCGCCTGGCGCACGAGGTCCTGCATGCGTGCGAGCTCGTCGGCGGTGGGTGTGCGGTCCTCGTATCCGACAACGTGGATACGCATGGTCGTGGCTCCGACGAACGACGCCACGTTCGGCGAGATGCCGCGCTCCACGAGGTGATCGAGGTATTCGCCCAGCGTCGTCCACGTGACGTCGTAGTGGATGTCGCTCTGCCGGCGCACGACCTCCTGCTTCATCTCGTCGTTGAGCGGTCCCATCGACCAGCCCTCGCCGAAGACCTCGAGAGTGACGCCCTGGCGGATGTCGCTCTGGCTGCGGCCGTCCTCGATCAACGACTCGACGGCCCAGCTGAGCACGTTGATGAAGCCTGGGGTCACGGCCATGTCGCCGACGTCGAGGCTGCGCCGTGCCCGCGCGCCCGAGAGATCGCCGATCGCTGCGATGCGGTCGCCCACGACGGCGACGTCGGCAACGCGCGGCGCGGATCCGCTGCCGTCGTACACCATGCCGCCGTGCAGGATCAGGTCATACATCGGTTCGACTTCCTGCGCCGCCGATGCGCCCCCCCACGCCACGACGCATGCCCCGATGCATGCCAACATGAGAGCGTGGAACGAGCTGCGTTTGACGTGCATGGCTCCTCCCGCGACGCACTAGCGGGTCGCGCGCCGCTTCTTGAAGATGGCTTTCGGCATGTGCATCGCGACGAGCACGTGCGGGACGTCGACGACCTCGGCAATGCGCAGGTCGCCCGCCAGCGAACACAGCGCATAGGCCTCGTTGCGCTCCAGTCCGCGCTCGGCCACGAGATAATTCACCATGTAGCGCGTGGCCTTGCGACCGGCTTCGTCGAGCGTGGTGGCGAAGGCGGTCACCGCATACGTCTCGGCGGTCTCGTACTCCGGTTCGGGAATCGAGCGTCCGCCCTTGCGCACGTTCAGCTCGAACACGATGCGCATCGGGGCCTCGATCGCAGTGCCGCACACCTCGCCCATGCCCTGCACCGCGTGCGTGTCGCCAATCGAGAACAGGGCGCCCTCCACGAACACCGGGAAGTAGACCGTCGTGCCTTCGACCAGGTGCGGGTCGTCCATGTTGCCGCCGTTGGCGCGCGGCGGAATCGTCGACAGCATCTCGTCGGTGTCGGGTGCGACGCCCATCACGCCGGGAAACGGCCGCAGCGGGAGCTCGATGCCTTCGGCGAAACGCACCGACCGCGCACCGGCGGCGATCGCAAACGTGCGGATCCACGGCTCGGTGAACTCGTCGCTCAAGAAGCCGAAGCCGGGACTGATCGCCGTCCAGCCCCAAGCACCGACTTCGATGCGATGCAGCGTGACGGCGAGGACATCGCCTGGCGCGGCGCCCTCGACGTAGATCGGTCCGGTAAGCGGATGAATGGGCTCGAAGTCGAGTCCGGTGACGTCCGTCGCCGTCGACTCGAGCGTAAGCTGGCCGTCGGTTGCCTCCTGGGTTTCGACCTGGACGACAGCGCCCGACGGCACGCGCAGAGCCGGCGGAATCGTGCGACTGAACTTGTTGTGGGTCTGCGTTGCGTCGAGGAAGTACTGCGGTGTCGGTGGCTCGGCGGCGGCCGTCGCGGCAAGCAGGCTGGCTGCGACGCCCAAGAGCACGCCGGTGCGGAGCGGCATGGGATCTCCTTGGTCGAGCGTGTCGGGATCTCTGTGAGCCTGCCGCTTTCGGTCGCCTTTGTCCACCCCCGCGCGGCTTCACCCTTCACGACACCTGACCACGGAGTCGACGTGGCAGAGCATCCACATGCCCCGATCCGTCGACTGACGCCGTCGCCTCATGTGGTCCCGGCTGTGATCGCACGGCCGAGGCATGGGGACCTCGGCCGCTACGATCTACCGCCCGCGTCGACCACAAGACTCGCCGCTCCACCAGCTCGTCGCGGACCACTTCGACACCCTCGTCGGAGTCCACGAGGAGCACTTCCAACCCCAGTACGGGCGATTGCGAAGCGCCACGCGCCGCGCCGCCGAGAAGTTCACGGACTGTGGCATCCTCGAAAACGGCTTCGCGCGCGTCGTCTGTGAGCGCTGCCAAGCCGAGTTCCTCGTCGCCTTCAGCTGCAAGGCGCGCTA
>JBFJHN010000669.1:0-2209 GCA_041613275.1 Candidatus Krumholzibacteriia bacterium
ATTCGAGGGTGTGTCGATGCCAAAGCTGCCTGAAGACGATGTTCGTCGGTCGGGAACGTCTGTGCGCAGAGGTCCCGACACAACGCCATCGGTTCGAGTGCAACTTCTGAGCCCGAAACGGGACGCGGCATGCGCTGGACCGGCTGCGGGTCCGCGCCCATGGCACGTCCCGCAGGCTCAGTCGAGGAGCAATGCCGTGCCCCCGGGGCCGGAGAGCTCGACGCGCACGACGTCGTCCTCGATGCGGCGTTCCTTCGAGAATCCACCGTGGAACAGTTGCTGATACGAGGTCGTGCGCGGAGGAACACGGACCTCGAAGCTCTCGGGGGTGCGCCTCCGGTTGGCAAACAGAACCAGAAGGCCGTCGCGTGTTTCCCAGGTTCCGACCTCCACGCTCCGGGGAACGCGCAGCATGCGACGGGCATCCAGCCGTCTTGCTCCCCGAAGCAGCGAGAGCAAGACGCGCGCTTCCTCTGTCGTCGCACACACTGCGTGCCAGAGCTCAGGCGCGATCTCGGGAAGGGTCTTGTAATCGGTGAAGCCCCATTGGCCACGCTCGTGTCTTTCGCGATCGAATCGTGTCGCGTGGAGAAACGGGTAGAACAAGATGGCTTCGGCTCCGGCGATGAGCGCCGAGTGCAGCGTGTAGCGCAGCTCTTCGCGCCTCGGAACCAGGAAACGCGGTTTGTCGTAACCCTCGACGAGCTCGTCCGCGTAACACTGAAGCACGGGCCAGAAGGGGACGCCCAACTCCCCCACCGGGAAACGCTCTTCCAGCTTCTGCAGCTGCCGTGACCGTCGCGCGCGAGGGGTCACCGCGTAGTACGTGAACACTCGAGCGCGCCCAACGTCGGCCAGGTCGCGGTCGCGCACGGCTTCCGAGAGCACGAGGCCGCGTTGCGGGTCCTCTTCTTGGACGATCGCATGTGCGAACAGAGCGGCGCTCTTGTGTCCTTGCTGTGCGTTCTCTTCCTCGTACCACGCCAGAAGAGCAGGATGATCGCGCAGGGCACGAATGGCATCGCGAGTCGCCGTCTCGCGCTTCTCACGCAGCCAGTGACGTGGCAGTCCCGTCAGCACGCGCAGCCCGTGCCGATGGGCTTGGTCCAAGTAGGTTCGCGCGGCGGCGACATACTCGCTGGAGGTCTGGTACGAACCTGCCTGCAGCGTAAAGGTATGAACGACGGTGAAACCCAGACTCGCCACGAGCGAACACTCTTCGGCGGGCACGCCGTAGAGTCCCAGAAGAATGCGCGCGTCCTTTCCGGCCGTCTCCCCAACCGCCTCGGTCGCGCCCGAGTTTGTCGGCAGCAACCAGGTCAGGAACCCGGCGATGGCGAGCGCACGCTTCAGCCTTCGGCACGTCACGTGTGGCGCACCTCTGCGACGGGCTCCGTGCGAGACCTCGAATCAGCGGCGCGCTGCATGCGAGCCCAGACGAACGGGAGCGGTAGAAGGGCAAACAAGATGCGATTGTCGTTCAGATCCCCGCTTACCATCGAGTTGGCCAACATGGTCGCCAACGACACCGCCAGAAACAAGACGGGCCAACTGTACTCTTGCTTGAGCACACGTACCGTCGTCACGAGGCTCCACATGATCAGCGCGGTGATCGACAGCAACGGGATCCAGCCGAGCTCGCTGCCGACTTCGAGGAACAAATTGTGAGGATAGCGCAGATCCAGAAGCGCGTGCCTTTCAAAACCTCCGACGCCAAGGCCCAATGGATGCGCGAGCGTAAGCTTCCACGCCGTGGCGAAAAGGACGCCGCGTACGATGACTGATGCCCCTTTGTGCTCCGAGAACAACAGCTGGAAACGATACAGCGGAATGTAGGGCAGCGAGAGAACGGAAACCAACAAGGTCGCAACCACGACCACCGTGACGAGCGGCGCAATCCCGATTGGAGACTTGCGGTGTTGGAGTGCCGTGACGATGGACACGGCAACCATGCTCAACAGACACGCGGCAGCGGGTCCGCGACTTCCGGAGTTCAAGATACAGATCGCCGAGATCACAACGAGCGACGCAGAAACCGCGCGGTCGAACGAGCTTTTCTTGAAGTGGAAGCGCAGCCAGCCGAATGCGAACGCCAGGGCGCCAACGCGTCCCAAAGCGATGGAGCTGGATCCGCTCAACGTAAGACGCCCCATCTCGTTGGTTTCTCGTGCACCGACGGCGGTGACGCTCACCACGACGCTCAGGATGC
>JBFJHN010000670.1:0-2207 GCA_041613275.1 Candidatus Krumholzibacteriia bacterium
CGGTGAGCGTGGGAGCGAGGATCTCGGACTCGACGCGCTGGAGCACGTCGTTGCCGAGGAGCGGCAGGGGCGAATACGCGCCCATGCCGCCGGTGTTCGGTCCCTCGTCGTGATCATAGGCGCGCTTGTGATCCTGCGCGCAGCCGAGGATGCGGTGGCTGTATCCGTCGGTGATGGCGAACACGGACACCTCTGGACCGTGCAGCGCGGTTTCGAGGACGACGCGTCTCCCGGCGTCGCCGTGCGCGCCGTCGACGAGCATGGCGCGCAGAACGCGCTCCGCCTCGCCGCGCGTGCTCACGATCGACACGCCTTTGCCCGCGGCCAGACCGTCGGCCTTGATCACACAGGGCAGATCGAAGTCGTCCAGCGCGCGGCAGGCGCGCTCGAAGTCGTCGTGCACCTGGAACGACGCCGTCGGGATGCCGTGGCGCCGCATGAACTCCTTGGCCCACGCCTTGGAGCCTTCCAGTCGTGCACCCTCCGCCGACGGACCGAACAAGCGCAGGCCGTGCGCGTCGAAGGAATTCCACGCGCCGCGCACCAGGGGCTCCTCGCTCCCTGCCAGCGTCAAGCGCACGCTCTCGCGCTCGGCGAAGGCGGCCAGGCCTTCGAGGTCGCCCAGCGACACGTCCACCCGCCGGGCCACGTCGGTCATGCCGGCGTTTCCCGGTGCTACGAAGACCTCGGGCGCATGCCGGCTGCGCGCCAGCGCCGCGGCCATGGCATGCTCGCGCGCCCCGCTCCCCAGGATCAAGATCTTCACATCACGGCTCCCATGAATGCACGTTCAGGCGAACCTCGCGTTCGATCCCATCCGCGTACCGCGAAATTCTGCAGAAACGATGGAGCCCATTGAACACGAAGCGCGTGCGCGCCGCAAGCACGGCAACCGCGCCGGTGCTCAGGACGCCGCGTGCACGGCGCGAATGCGCGTCACGTCGAGCACGGTACGGCGCTGCGTGAGCTCGTCGTCGCACTCGAGCTGCAGACCGCCGTGGATGCGTCGCGGGCGCACACGCAGCTCCAACGGCGCGAGACCCGCATGCGCGTGGTAGGTGAGGTGCAGCGTTTCACCGCGTCGCACCGCCACATCGAGCCTCGCAAGAAGCGGGTCGATGCGCGCGCGGCGACGGGTGCGCGATGCGTCGTCCGCCGAACGCATGCCGGGGACGTCCGCCAGCGTGGTGGCCCCCGCCTCGCGGCACATCCCGAGAAGCTCGAGCAGCAGCTGCGCCGTGGCGCGCGCATCCGACAGGGCACGGTGCGGCCGGCTCGCCACGAGTCCCAGGCGCTGCGTGAGCGCCGCCAGCGAGCACGGACCTCCGAGCGCCCGACGCGAGAGGACCACGGTGTCGAGCACCGGTTGTCCAAACGGCTCGCGGCCCGATTCCCGCAGCGCGCGCTGCAGGAAGCCGAGGTCGAACCCGGCGTTGTGAAAGACGAGGACGCGATCCTGCGTCGTCTCGAGCAGCCAAGGCAGCGCCTGCTCGACGCGCGGGGCGGAGAAGACCTGCGAGGAGTCGATGCCGTGCACGCGCTGCGCCGCGCGCGAGATGGGGCGTCGCGGATCGACGAGCGTTTCGAACTCGCGCCCGAGCGCGACCCCGTTGACCTGTACGGCGCCGATCTCGAGGATCTCGTCGTCACCTCCGGGTCCGGGCCCGGTGGTTTCGAGGTCGATCACGCACCAGCCGAGCGCATCGAGCGGCCCGCGCTGCCACGCCGACGGCACCTCCGCAGAACGCCGCGCGCGACGCTCGAGGGCCCGGCGCAGACGCGCCACGGCCTGCACGCGCAGGGCCCCGCGCGCAGCCTCGTGGTCCGCGCTCTTGCCGCTCGCGCTCTCGAGCGCCTGCGTGCGCAGAGGGTCGAGGTCGCGATCGGCCACGCACTCCGCGTCGGCGATCTCGGCGTCCACCCATTCGAGCTCGTCCGGCGCGCCCGGGTCGGATTCCTCGGTTCGCTCTTCCATGCCGCACTCTAATCGTGACCGTAGGGGAAGTTGCGCTCGCCCGCGCGCACCGGGAAATCGAGCACGTTCTCCGGAGGCGGCAGCGGGCACACCCACTCCGCGTTGTAGGCGCAGTACGGATTGTTGGCGCGATTGAAATCGAGCCGATAGCGCCCGTCGGCCAAGGGCTGCGGGTCGAGATAGCGACCCGCCCCATAGGTGTCTTCGCCAGAGGTGCGGTCGGCGAACGGCA
>JBFJHN010000671.1:0-2204 GCA_041613275.1 Candidatus Krumholzibacteriia bacterium
CAACTCGAGTCCCGTAGCCGGATGTCGGAAAGATAAGCGCTTCGCGTGGAGCGCCTGACGTGGCATCGACTTGAGCGCTCTCCTCGCGTCGACTCTAAGACCTGCGGGCAGGCGAGTCAAACGGGAATTTCGACCTCCGTAGGTGACGTCGCCGAACACCGGGTTGCCCTGGTGTGCCATGTGCACCCGGATTTGATGCGTACGCCCCGTCTCCAGCCGAACGTCGAGCAGGGTGGTGTACGCGAACGTCTCGACCACCCGATAGTGGGTGACGGCAACACGCGCGCGACGTGTGACCACGGCCATCTTCTTGCGATCGACGGGATGTCGTCCGATCGCGGCGCGCACCGTATCCGACTTGCGCCGCACCCGTCCCCACACGAGCGCCGCGTACTCGCGACGCACGTCGCGCTGCTTGATCGCCTCGCCCAAGCGCGCGTGCGCTTCGGGCGTCTTGGCGACGACCATGAGCCCCGACGTGTCCTTGTCCAGCCGGTGCACGATGCCGGGACGCGCGACCTCGCCGGCCTGCGCCATCTGCGGGTAACGGAACAGCAGCGCGTGCACCAGCGTTCCCTGCCGGTTGCCGGCGGCCGGGTGCACGACCAGCCCCGCAGGCTTGTCGAGGACGACGATGTGCTCGTCGTCGTGCACGACCTGGAGCGGAATGTCCTCGGGCTCGAGGTCGATCGGTTCGGGCGGGGGCACCTGCACGCGCAGCTGGTCGCCCTCGAGAACGCGATAAGCGCTGCGCACCTTGCGCCCACCCGCGGTGACGTGTCCGTCGCGCAGCAGCTTCTGGAAGCGCGAACGTGTGATCTCGGGGAAGTGGGCCGCGAGCAGACGATCGACGCGCGTCCCCTGCATCGAGGCATCGACCTTGAGTTGCAGCTCCTGCATGCCCGAGTCACCCCGCATCGACCGATTCACGCGCACGCACGTCCACGGACTCGGAGGCACAGTGCGCCCCACCCCTCTCGCGTGCGATCTCCGTCACCAGCCGCGCTGCCAGGGCCGCAGCACCCGCCACCACCGCGATGTCCGCGACGTTGTAGGTGGGCCAGCGCAGATCCCCGAGCCCCATGTCGATGAAGTCGGTGACACGGCCGACGCGCACGCGATCGATCAGGTTGCCCAGTGTACCGCCCAGGACGAGCGCCAGTGGGATGCGCCGCGCGCGAGCCGCGGACGAGAGCACGTGGTGCGCGTACACGAGCCCGAGCGCTGCCACACCGCTGATGATCACGAACGGCAGGCGCGCGCCCGGAAACAGCCCGAAGGCAGCGCCGGTGTTGTAGGTAAGCGTGAGTCGCAGGAAATCGCCCAGCAGCGGTCCGCCGTCGGCGATGTGGATGGCGATCCACTTGCTCGCCTGATCGAGAGCGACGACGACGATTGCGATACCGTAGAACGCCAACTAGCTTCTTTGCTTTTTCTCCTGCTTCTCCAGGAGCTCTTTGCACGGGACGCACGTGGTCGCCGTCGGAATGCGTTCCATGCGTCGCGGTGGAATCTCTTGGCCGCAGACCTCGCAGGTGCCGAAGGTTCCGGCCACGATGCGCTGCAGCGCAATGTCGATGTCATCGAGGCGACGACGCTTCTGACTGACGAAGAGGAAGGCCTTTTCGCGCTCCATCGTGTCGGTCCCCTGATCGGCGAGATGGCTCGAATAGCTCGAGAGGTCGCCTGACGACTCCTTCGTGGTCACACCCGCCGATTCGCGCAGGCTCGCGAGCTCGCGTTCGATCTGTCCGCGCTCCTCCAGGAGCTTGTCGCGCCAGGACCTGAGTTCTTCCGCGTTCACGCGCACCCTCCACACCCCTCAAGCCGATTCGGCTCGCTTCAGGAACTCGACGACCAACTTGCTCAGAACAGGTTCGGCCTCGTTTGCAGTGCGGATGATCTTGGCAACGTCCGCGGGCTGCAAACGGTCCGGGAAACATTCGTCGGTGACGACCGTCAACGCCAGCACGCGCATGCCCGAATGCTTGGCCACGATGGTCTCCGGAATCAACGACATGCCGACGACGTCGGCGCCGATCATGCGCAGGAAGCGATACTCTGCCGCCGTCTCCAGGTTCGGCCCGGCCACGGCGACGAACACACCGCTGTGCAGCGGCACCTTCATCTCGAGAGCGACCTCGTGGATGAGCTTCAGGTAGGCGCGATCGTACGGCTCCGACATGTCCGGGAAGCGCTCACCC
>JBFJHN010000672.1:0-2198 GCA_041613275.1 Candidatus Krumholzibacteriia bacterium
CGGCCCCATCGGTGCCGCCAACATCGAAGTGGATATGATCGTTCAGAACGTCGGCGCCGACGGTCTCACCGACTTCACGTTCACCGTCAAACGCAGCGACTACGAACAGGCGAAGGAACTGCTCGAAGCGGTGCGCACCGACCTGGGCGCGCGGCAGCTGACTGGCGACAACAAGATCGTGAAGATCTCCGTGGTTGGCGTCGGCATGCGATCGCATGCGGGTGTCGCCAAGAAGATGTTCGATGCGCTCGCGGCCGAGTCCATCAACATCCAGATGATTTCGACCTCCGAGATCAAGATTTCGGTGGTCGTCGCCGAGCGCTACCTGGAGCTGGGCGTTCGGGCCATCCACTCGGCGTTGGGTTTGGCCTCGGAAGTGCGCGAGGAATAGCCTCGCGTTTGTGTTTTCTCTGGCGCAGTCGCAGACTCAGCGCCACCGGCGGCACAAGACCACGAGCGCAGGACCTGCGAAAGGAAGCGGCACCCCCGGCAAGGACAGCAGCGGAGGACGGGTACATGTTGATACTCACGCGCCGTGTCGGTGAGGCGTTGGTCATCGGCGAGGACGTCACCGTGACGGTCCTCGGTGTCAAAGGCAATCAGGTTCGCATTGGTGTCGCAGCACCCCGCGACGTCAGCGTGCATCGCGAAGAGATCGCCCAGCGCATCCACAAGGAGCGCAACGTCGCGGTTCTGGAGCAGAAGCAGTAGTCCCGCTGTTCTGAGGATTGCAGGAGCGACCCTTGCAGAGTGTTGCAATAGTCGTCGTAGACCCTGTGGGAGCGCCCTTGGGCGCGAACGAACGTCAGGATTGATTCGCGGGCAAGCCCGCTCCCACAAGCTCCGTTCGGACTTTAGCGACATCCTCCAAAGGTCGCTCCTACATCAGCCCCCAGCCGCGGCGCGCTGGCCTTCGATCTCGCGGCGGATCTCCGCGTGTCGCGCTTCCGTGATCGGATACGTCCAGACGATGGCGGCACCCAGCAGGAAGAACAGCGACGGAAACGTGGAGAACAGAAAGCGCAGCCCGAACAACGCATCGTCGTCGTTGTGGGCGCCGGGTGCGGCATCGAAGCCCCACGCGGCGAGGCCGAACATCGCTACCGCAGCACCGATCGACGAAGTCGCCTTCTGCGCAAACGACCAGGCGGAGAAGAAGAGCGCAGCACGATTCTCTCCGCTCGCCAGCGTGTCCAGATCGATCACGTCGGCTTTCATCGAGTTCGGCAACGACTGCGAGAACCCCCCGGCGGCGAACCCGGTAGCGACGGTGATCGGCAGCATCCACCAGAAGTCGCCTTCGCCAAGCAGAAGGTAGAAAGGGTGCGCACAAGAGATCGTGATGAATGCCGCGATATAGGCTTTGTGCTTGCCGATGCGGCGCGACAGCCACACCCAGAACGGGACGGCGAAGAAGCTCGTCAGATAGAAGAACGTGAGCATGAAGATCGCCTTGTCCTCCGCATGCAGCACGTCGGCGATGAAGAAGATGTAGAGCGGTGTGGTGATGTTGAGACCAAGCGAACCGATCATGAACGCCACAACCAGCTGTTTGAACGGCCTGTTCTGCCACATGAGTTTCAAACCGACCAGCACCGGCACGGTCGCCCTGATTTCGCGCCTGGCCTCCGGCGTGCGCCAGAGCGTGAGCGTCACGCACAGGGGCATGACGATTAGCATCGTGACGCCCACGATCTCGAGCACCGAGGCGCTGCCGCCGATCCCGAAGAATATGAGGGCCGCCGCAGGCACCAGCTGCGCCGTGAGACTGCCCAACACACCCGCCATGGCGCGACCGCCGGTGATTCGCGAACGTTCGTTGTAGTCTGTAGAGAGTTCGGCACCCCACGCGTAGTAGGGAATCAGCATCATCGTCGTTCCGATCGACAACAACATGCTCCAGGCCAGCATGTAGCCGGCGAGACAGCCCAGCGGCAGCCCGACAAAGATCAGCAGCGACACTTCACCGATCAGGATGTAGGAAATTTCCGCCCGGCTGAAGCCGAGCACGCGCAGGGTGGCCAACTCGCGTCCCCGCTCGGAAAGCGCGATGCGCATGCTGTTGTAGACCACCCCGAAGGCCAAGGTGCAGCCGAAGGCGACAAAAAACGACACGTGGATCCATAAGGTCTCGGCCAAGGTTTGGTGGAACGTGTCTATCGCCGCGCGTTTCCGCGTCACCGCCGATACATCGGGCA
>JBFJHN010000673.1:0-2186 GCA_041613275.1 Candidatus Krumholzibacteriia bacterium
CCAGGTACTCGCGCATGAACCTGTCGACGACCGCATCGTCGTTCTCGTCGGACGGACTCGAGGCCTGGATCGGCGTGCGATGCAACCAGTCGTGCAGCGCATCGCGCAGCGTCGTCTCGTGCCTTGCCGCCTCGATGCGCCGCCACGCGCGCGCGCCGCCGGGAGAGCCCTCCGCCGAGCTCCGGATGTGGTCGAGCGGATCCGCACCTCCAACGCGTACGCGTTGCACGTCCTGGAGTCCGAGGAGGAGCTCGATCTCGCGCATCTGAAAGGATTGGAAGCCGCTGGACGGGACCAGCTTGTCGCGGAAGTCCAAGAAATCCTGCGGCGTGAGCGTCTCCATGACGCGAAACTGATCTGCGCCGAGCTTCAACACTTCGTTGACGCGTCGCAGGTGGTGGACGACCTGCGGAACCGTCTCCTCGGCGACGCGCGGGGCCGCGAGCTGATCGCGCGCCAAGCGCGTTTCGCGCAGGATGAGCTTGAACCACAGCTCGAAGACCTGATGGACCACGATGAAGTGGAGCTCGTCGGAGGACAGCGCACCGTCGTCGGTGCCCAGACCGCTCTGCAGTCCGAGCAGCTCGTCGAGTTTGAGATAGTCCCAGTACGTCGGACGCTTGGCAGACGTCATGCGTCGTCGACCTCCGCGGCGCGGGAGCGTGAGCGCGGGCAGTATTGCAGATCCGCGCGAGAGCTTCCACAAGGCCGGCTGGATCGGTGTTCTTGACGCCCCGCCATGCTTTCGATAGAAACGGCCACATCGCTCCGCGTCACGCTCCGCGCCAAAAGCGCCTTCGAGAGAGGCACCGCATGGCTCCCACGCTGCCCCCCGCATCGGCGCTGTCGCTCGAGTCGCGCCATGCGCTGGTCTGCGGTGCCAGCTCCGGCATCGGTCGCGCCACGGCGCGCACGCTGGCCAGCTGGGGCGCGCGTGTTTCGCTGCTCGCGCGCCGTGAACGGGAGCTGCACGAGCTTCAGAGCGAGCTGCTCGAAGCCCACGCGCCGGGCGCCGTCGTCGTCGTGGCCGACCTGGACGAGCCCGACACGCTGCGCCGCACGATCGACGCGTGGTTGGACGAGCACGGACCCGCACACATTCTCGTGCACAACACCGGCGGCCCCCCCGCCGGGCCGCTGCTCGAAGCCGGAGAAGACGCGCTGCGACGCGCCTTCGAGCGTCACGTCGTTTCGGCGCAGCTGCTCGTGAAGCGCTTGCTCCCGGGCATGCAACAGGCCGGATACGGACGCGTCGTCAACGTGCTCTCGACTTCCGTGCGTGAGCCCATCGATCTTCTCGGCGTCAGCAACACCATTCGCGCCGCCATGGCGGGTTGGGCCAAGTCCATGTCCCGCGAGCTGCCCCCCGGCGTGACGATCAACAACGTGTTGCCCGGTTACACGGCCACCGAGCGTTTGGGAGCGCTGGCCGCGGCCACGGCCGAGCGCATCGGGCGCAGCGAGCGTGACGTCGAGGAGATGTGGAAGGCCAGCGTGCCGGAGAACCGGCTCGGACAGCCGGAGGAAATCGCCGCGGCGATCGCGTTCCTGGCCTCGCCCGCGGCGTCTTACGTGCGCGGCGTCAGCCTCGCGGTGGACGGTGGCCGCCTCCGCAGCATCTGACCGGACCACGGACCCACGAAGGTGGACATGGACTTCGACGTCTTCTTCTCGATCAGCCAGACTCCGGTCGATGGCTCCACGCCGAGCGAAGCCGAGATGTTTCGCAACTTCTTCGAGCAGGTGGTCGTCGCAGATCGATTGGGATTCGGCAGCGCGTGGATCGCCGAGTCCCATCTCTCGAGCGAGGTGCAGAAGCAGAACCCCGATCCGGTCATCCCGCACTGGCAGGGCGAGATCGGGCTGAACGTCGACTTCCTCCAGCTCGCGCATCGGGTGTTCGCGCGCACGCAGCGTATCGAGCTTGGCAGCGCCGTCATGAACATCCTGTGCAATGGGGGACCCATCGCCGCCGCCGAGCGCGTAGCCGCTTTTTGTGCCTTGCACGGGGTCGACCCCAAAGAATCCCGGCGCATCCACGTAGGGTTCGCCGCCGGCAGATTCGATTTCATGAACCGCGCCGCCGGCATCGTGCCGCGTGACGACGTCGAGCGCGCCGCTTGGCGCGCGCTCAAGGGCAAGATCTTCGCCGAGGCGTCCGAGATCTTCCTCCGACTGCTCAGAGG
>JBFJHN010000674.1:0-2185 GCA_041613275.1 Candidatus Krumholzibacteriia bacterium
CAACCCCAGCGCACGCCGCACGGTCTCCGGCGAGACCTTGCCGGCGAAGCGCTCGAGCGCACGACCGTCGGCGTCGTAGAGGACGGCGTAGGGAATACCGCCCGGCATGTCGAAGAGCTGGAACAGCGGATCCTGGCGGCCGTCGTAGACCACGTGCGGGTACGGTGTCGGGGTCTGCTGCAGCTGGGCGCGCACGAGGTCGAGGCTCTTGTCCGCAGGATGCAGGAACGCGTCCAGGCTCACGCCCAGGATCTCCAGGTCGTCGGCGCTCTGATCGTGCAGGCGCACGAGGTCCGGAATCTCCTCGACACAGGGGTCGCACCACGTGGCCCAGAAGACGACGAGCAGCGCACGCGTGCGCGGGCGCTCGACGACAGCTTGCAGCTGCTCGAGGTTGGCCAGCGTCGCTTCGGGTGGGGGGGACTGCGGCGCGGCGCAGGCGCCCGCAGACACGAGCGCTAGCGCCGCCGTCCGCAACGCCAGCCTCATGAGGAGGTCTTCTTCCACTTGATCGTGCAACCGAACGCCTTCGTCGACGCGACCGGGACTTCCGTGCCGGCCACCAGTGCGTCGATGGCGTTGACCAGATCGTGCGACTTCACCTTGCTGCGATCCATCTCATCGTCGATGCGACCGCGATAGCGCAGGACGCCCTTGTCGTCGAGAACGAAGATGTGGGGCGTGCGCTGCGCACCGTACGCCGTGGCGATTTCCTGCGTCTCGTCGTAGAGGTACGGGAAGGGGAAGCCTTTCTCCTTCGCGCGTTCGACCATCAGCTCGTACGAGTCCTGAGGTTGCACTTCGACGGAGTTCGAGTTGATGAGCACGAACGACACGGGCTTGTCCTTGTAGCTCTTGGCCATGTCGACGAGGACCGGCTCGTAACCCTTGGAAAACGGGCAGCTGTTACAGGTGAACACCACAACGGTGGCCTTGGACTTCTTCACGTAGTCGGCGAGCGCGTGCTTTTCGCCATCGGTTCCAACCAGCTTGAACGCGGGTCCCTTCTTGCCGATCTCGAGCTCGGTGTCCTTGGGGCCCGCCACGCCCACCGCGGCAACGCTGAGCGCCGCGAGCATGAGGAGAGATCCCAGTGCCAGCTTTCGCATTCGACGTACTCCTTGTCCTTGGGGTGTCGGGGTCACTCTTATGATCCTGCGCGCTTGAATCCGGCTGGGGGGCATGGAGTTCCCAACCCGTCTGCGGCGCGCGCGGCCGCCCTGTCTCGAGGTTGTCTCCTCAGGCGCCCGGCTCCTGCCAGCGCCCGTGACGCCGGATGAGGTCGATGAGGCGCTCGACGGCCTCGCTCTGCGGGACGTTGCGTTCGACGCGCTCGTGTCCGACGTACAGATCGATTCGGCCGGGGCCGCTGCCCACGTAGCCGAAATCCGCGTCGGCCATCTCGCCGGGACCGTTGACGATGCAGCCCATCACGGCGATCTTCAAGCCCTTCAGATGGCGCAGCTTCTGTTGGATGTGTGCGGTCGTGGTTTGCAGATCGAACTGCGTGCGCCCGCACGACGGGCAGGCGATGAAATCGGCCTGCGACAGACGCATGCGCGTCGATTGCAGGATCTCGCGCGCGAGCTCCGCAGCGTCGAATTCCCCCGAGGCGTGGAGCTGCACGGCGTCGCCGATGCCGTCCGTGAGGACGCCGCCGACGCCGGCGCTGATGCGCAGCATCGACTCGGTGACGTGCGCATCCACCCGCTGGTCGCGCGCGACGTCGGTGGGACCGCGCAGGACGATGGGCAGCTGCGGCGATCCGTGCGGCCAGGCGGCCAGAACGGCGCGCCAGACGTGCACTGCGTCATCGGGTGCGTCGAGATCGAGCGCCAGCGCGCCGGCCGGCAGCACGCCGTCCGCCAGCGCTGCTGCAAGTTGTTGCACGACTGCGACGGGCGGGAGACCGTTGGTGCGCAGCGTGTACTGCAACGGTGCGTCCAACGTCGACACGAGCGACGCAAAACGCGCCGCGTTCTTGGACAGCGCCTCGAAGTCCGCGCGGATCGACACGCGCGCCCACGGCGCACGCGCGAGCGCTTCGCACACGCAGGCGTCTTCGAGCCGCTCCAGCGGCAGCTCCGCTCCCAAGGCGGCGCCACTTCCGCCGGCACGCTCCTGCGCCAACGCGGCCACGGAGACGATGTCCTCCGCGCGTTCGACGTCCACGAGCACCAGATCG
>JBFJHN010000675.1:0-2182 GCA_041613275.1 Candidatus Krumholzibacteriia bacterium
CCCCCGACGCCCAGCACGCACGCCACAACGGCCAGGCTCCAGCGACTGCGGACGCGCATGAACGTCTCCATTTCCACAGGGGGGATCGTGGGTGCGGCGTGAGGCGAACGTGTGGTGCTCCGAGTATAGAAACCGGCCGCGGTCGGGGTCAAGGCGACCCGACGGGCCGGAAACCGACGCAACCCAGACGCTCGCCGCGCGACCCCGCGCCGCCATGGACCGCGACTTGCGTCGCTTGAGACCCGGTCGCGAAGATGGTAGTCTGCACGGCGAGCCGAGGCCATCGTATTGCACCCGAAGGAGCGATCCCGCATGAGTCGACGCGTTTTGATCCTGGGCGCCGCCGGCAAGGACTTCCACGTCTTCAACACGTTGTATCGAGGCCGTGACGACGTGCGGGTCGTCGCCTTCACCGCGACGCAAATCCCTGGAATCGACGACCGTCGCTACCCTGCGGAGCTCGCGGGCCCCGGCTATCCGGACGGCATTCCCATCGAGCCCGAGGACGATCTGGAACAGCTGGTCCGTGCGCAGCGCGTGGACGAGGTGGTCTTCGCCTACAGCGACGTCTCGTACGAGTACGTCGACTCGCGCCGGAAACGCGCCGAAGCGGCAGGAGCCACGTTCTCCACCCCCGACCCGAAGGCCGTGGCGCTGCGGGCCCAGGTGCCCGTGGTGGCCGTGTGCGCCGTACGTACCGGCTGCGGCAAGAGCCAAACGAGCCGGCGCGTGGTGCACATCCTGCGCGAGCTCGGCAAGCGTGTCGTCGCCGTGCGCCACCCGATGCCGTATGGCGATCTCACGGCGCAGCGCGTGCAGCGCTTCGCGACGCTCGAAGACCTCGAAACGCAGAACTGCACGATCGAGGAGATGGAGGAGTACGAGCCGCACATACGCGCCAATGCCGTGGTGTACGCGGGCGTCGACTACCAGGCCATCTTGGAACGCGCCCAGGCGGAAGCCGACGTGCTGGTGTGGGACGGCGGCAACAACGACACGCCGTTCTTCGCGCCGACCGTCCTCATCACGCTGGTCGACCCGCATCGCCCCGGTCACGAGCTGTCGCACTATCCCGGGCGCGAAAACCTCGAGATGGCCGACGTCGTCCTGTTCAACAAGATGGACTCGGCCGATCCTGCGAACGTCCAGCGCATCGAAGCCAACGTCGAGAAACACAACCCGCGCGCAAAGCGCGTCTACGCGCGCAGCCCGATCACGGTGCAGAACCCTGACATCGTCGCCGGCAAACGCGTCGTCGTCGTGGAAGATGGCCCGACGCTCACACACGGGGGCATGCGTTTCGGCGCCGGCATCCTCGCCGCACGCCAGCAGGGGTGCGAGATCGTCGACCCGCGGCCGTATCTCGTGGGATCGATCGCCGAGACGTTCGAGGCCTACCCCGAGATCGGAACGCTGATCCCGGCCATGGGGTACGGCGTCCAGCAGATGCGCGATCTCGAAGCCACGATCAACCGCGTCGAGTGCGACGCCGTCGTCGTGGCCACGCCCATCGATCTGGGACGCATCCTGAAGCTGGACAAGCCAGCCGTGCGCGTCACCTACGAGCTCGACGATTCCGGCTCCACACCGGACCTCGCGACGGTGCTCCGCGACGCGGTAGGCTGAATCCCACCGTGCTTGCGAGCACGAGGCGCCGCCTCCCGCCGCGGGATTGCGCGCGCATCGTCGCGACGCGGCGGGCTAACCCATCAACAGAGCCAAGATGGCCTTCTGGGCGTGCAGCCGGTTCTCGGCCTCGTCGAACACCACCGAGTGCGGACCGTCCATGACGGCGTCGGTGACCTCTTCGCCGCGGTGCGCGGGCAGACAGTGCATGAACAGCACGTCGTCGGCCGCGTGCGCGAGCAGCGCATCGTTCACCTGGTAGGCCCGGAGCGCCTTGACGCGTGCCTCGTGCTCGGACTCCTGCCCCATGCTGGCCCAGGTATCGGTGTAGACGACGTCGGCATCGCGCACGGCCTCGGCGGGATCCTGCGTGACGCGCACGCTGCCGCCGCTGCGACGCGCCATGTCCCGGCAACGCTCGAGGATCTCGGCCTGCGGTTGGAAGCCTTCCGGCGAGCCGACGCGCACGTCCATGCCCGTGCGCGCACCTGCCTGCAGGAGCGAATGCGTGACGTTGTTGGAGTCCCCGACATAGGCCATCCGCACACCTTCGAGC
>JBFJHN010000676.1:0-2181 GCA_041613275.1 Candidatus Krumholzibacteriia bacterium
ACGACGATCTCGATGTGATCGCCGATCATGATCCGTTGGTTGACTTTGCGACTGAGTACGAGCAATGGAACTCCTCGCCTCGGCTCGGCTCCGGAAAGACAGGGCCGATGGTCCTCGGGTACATGCGCGGCAAGGATGAGTTCGAGGTTCGCGAACTGGATGGTGCGCATTCCGTTTCGCTTCTCGCTCCTTCCGCGGCCCCATGATAACGCAGGGGCCGGGAGGCCGCAACGGGCGCGCAACGGTCTCAGGGCGAGGAATCGGCGTGTGTGTTGGCGGGGACGATGCATTCGTCTGCGCGCAGCCAGCGTTCTCCGACGGCCCAACGCTCCAGCTTGCGCAGCGCCTGCAACCAGCCGGCATCGAGACACGTCTCACGCAGGCGTGCGAGAAGCGCGATGGGGTCTTCGCTTGCCAGCAGCGCCTGCCCTGCGTCACGACACATCGCGGTCCAGCGTGCACACGCGGCTTGCGCGACACAACGGTTGCGCAGGTACGCAGCGTTCCCCGACTCGAGCTCGACGGCGCGATCGAACGCGCTCAGCGCCTCGCGCCACAGCGCGCGCCGTTCGAGGACGCAGCCGAGGTTGTTCCACACCTCCGCATCGTCCGCACGCAGGCGCGATGCTTGCCGCAGACAGTCTTCGGCTTCACCCAGGTGTCCTTGCAGCAACGCCACCGCGCCGAGCTCTTTGAGAGCCAGCGTGTGCACGGGGTTGCGCTCGAGCAGCGTTTGCAGCAGTGCACGCGACTCCGCGAACTCGCCGTAGCGCCGATGCACGACGGCGCGCTGGGCCACGACGTGGTCCAGCTCCGGAGCGTGCTCGACGGCTTGGTCGAGAAGACGTTCGGCATCTTCCAACGCCCGCGCGCGTCCGCTGCGAACCAGCGCGCGCGCCAGCCAGCCGGCGAGCTCCGGGTGGTCGGGAAACTCGCTCCAGGCGCGCCGCAGCGATTCGATCGCGCCATCGACCAGCCCCAGCCGCAGCTGGGCCACGCCGATCTGAAGGTCGAGCGCGGGGTTCGGGCCGCTTGCGTCCTCTTCGGCACGCAGGTACGGCAACGCCGCCGCCCATTTGCGCCGCTGGTTCAACAGAACGCCCACGCACCCCCAGGCGCCGGGCGTTTCCTGCGCGAGCGCCGCGCGCAGCGCCAGACGCAAGCGTTGTTGGGCGCGTTCCTCCTGGCGCGACAGCGCCTCCAACTCACGGACGTGGTGCAGCACGCCGACGGTCGGCGCGACCAGAGGGAATGGAGCGCCCGCGTCGGGCACGAGCTGTTCGCACACGCGACCGCGATAGTGCAGGCCGCACCCGAGGCGCAACAGTCGCGGTTGCGGTTGCGGCACGAAGCCGGCGATGCCCCGGCGCACCGACTCGCTCGCAGTGAGTCCGGTGTAGCCGAGCGCTTCGACTTCGTCGGTGTACGTACGTTGTTCGAGATAGAAGACGATGTCGGCGTCGCCCGCGTGCGCCACGGTCTCGCGCACCTGCGCCACGGCGTCGGGGTCGAGGCGTTCGTCGGCGTCGATCACGAGGGCCCATGTTGCGTCGAGACGGGACAGTGCCTCGTTCCGCGCGGCGGCGAAGTCTTCGTTCCAGCGCAGCGGCTCCCAGGCGACGCCCAGCTCGCGCGCCACTTCGGCGGTATGATCGGTCGACCCGGTGTCGAACACCGTAATGGCATCCACGGCGTTCCGCAGACTGTGCACGCAGTCGGCAAGGTTGTGCGACTCGTTGCGTGCCAGGAGCAGCGCTTGGATCCGCATGCGTGCCTTCCCCCAAGGATCGGCGGAGCGTGGTTGCGAGACGTCAGGCCGCGCCACCGCGCGCACCGGGCGCGGGTGCCTGCGCCAGCGCACGACGGCTGGCGGCGTGCGCGGGGTCGCGCTCCTGCGCCTCGCCCCAGGCGCGCAGCGCCTGCTCGATGCGGCCGCGCAGAAGCTCCAAGCAGCCGATCTGATACGGCGCGCGCGCAGACGACGGCTCGAGCTCGGCGACGCGATCCCAGGTACGACATGCCGCGTCGGTGTCCCCGAGACGCCACATCACCATGGCCAGCGTGGCGAGGCATTCGGTGTCCTCGGGGCTCGAAGCGACGGCGCCTTCCAGCAGCGCGCGCGCGTCCGTCTCGCGACCCTGGAGGATCTTCAGCTGTGCCTGGGCCAGCGCCCAGCGCGGC
>JBFJHN010000677.1:0-2176 GCA_041613275.1 Candidatus Krumholzibacteriia bacterium
CCCGGCGGCGGCGTGATGGGCGGCCCCGGGGAGCTGGCCGCCAAGACCGCGCTGCAGGCGCGCGAGGTGTGACCGCTGTGATGATGAGCGAGGTTCATCTTTGAGCGCATTTGACGTCATCGTGATCGGCGCCGGCCACAACGGCCTGACGACCGCAACGACGCTGGCCCGCGCCGGGCGTTCGGTGCTCGTGGTCGAGGCACGCGACACGGTCGGCGGCCTGGCCGGTGCGCATGCGTTCGGCGACGGGCACGCGCTGCGCATCCTGCAGGACACGCGCGGCGTGCGCAGTTCGGTCGTGCGCGACCTCGAGCTCGAAAAGCACGGCCTGCGCATGCGCGAGACTGCTCCCGACGTGCTGGCGCTTGGTGCACCCGGTGAGTCGCTCGTCCTGCACGGCGAGCGCGAAGCCGCAGTGCGGGCGCTCGCCTCGCGCTCGCAGCACGATGCGGACACCTACGCCGCACTCCTCGACTTCTCTGCACGCACGCGCGCGGCGCTTCGCACGTTTCTCGACGAGCCACCTGTGGACGTGTTGGACGTGCAGTCGGCGGGCAGCCTGGATCTCCTCCGACGGGCCCTGCGCGTGCGCACCGTCGGTCGACGCGACCTCCTCGAGCTCTTGCGCCAACCTCCGATGAGCGTCGCCGACGCGCTCGACGAACGCTTCGAGCTCGACCTGCTGAAAGCCGCGCTCGCGCTCCCGATTGTTTCGTTCGACTTCACGGGCCCGCGCTCGCCCGGCACGCAGGCCAGCTTCCTCTTCGACCTGGCTGCCGCGGGACCCGGCGTGGTCGGCGGCGGCCCGGCGCTGATCGCCGCGTTGGAGAGCGCCGCGACAGCCGCCGGCGCTACGATTCGCTGCGCTGCGCGCGTCGAGCGCATTCGTGTCGACGGTCGCGTCCGTGGTGTGCGCCTCACCGACGGTGAAGAGATCGACGCGCCGGTCGTGGCCGCCTCGTGCCATCCGGCCGCAACGTTCCTGAGCTTGATGCCGCCGCGCAGCATGCCGTTTCGTTTGCTGCATCGCATCCAACGCTTCCGCACGCGTGGCACCGCCGCCGTCGTGGCGTTCGCAATGCGCGGCCGGCCGCGCTTCACGACGCAGCCCGACGCGGACATCGAGTTCGTCCGCATCGGCGCCGACCTGAACGCGCTCGAGCGCGCCTTCGACGCCGTCAAGTACGAGCGCCTGCCCGAGCAACCGGCGCTGCAAATCCATCTCTCGGAAGACGGCAACTCGGGTACCGTCCTGTCGGTGTTGGTCCATGCCGTCCCGTACACCTTGGTCGGTGGCTGGACCGAAGCGCGGCGCGAGCAGCTGGCCGACCGCGTCCAAGAGAGCGTAGCTGCCCACTGCATCGACTTCGACGTCGCCTCACGCGCCCTGTGGGCACCGCCCGACCTGGAAGATCGTTTCGCGCTGCCCCAGGGCAACCTGCGACACGGCGAACATGCCCTCGATCAAATCCTCGTGCGCCCCGTTCCCGAGTGCAGCCGTTACGCCACACCCATTGCGGGCCTGTTCCTCTGCGGCAGCGGCAGCCACCCGGGAGGCGGCATCACGTGCGCCCCCGGCGCGCTCGCCGCGCGAGCCATCCGCGCCCACACCTGATCCTCGACTCACACGCTCTTTGTTATTCGACCCGTCCTACCACGGCCCGTTCTCCTGTCGGCAAAAGCCCCATCGGCAAGAGCCAAGGCCGCCGCAATGCAACGCTCAAGGTCTCTGTCAACGACGTTGACGATTTGTGTCCACGGTGTTGACACTTCTGAGAACACCGCCCTCGTAACTCACGCTCTTATCGTACGGCTCGATTTGGAACGAGTCTTTCTAACCAACGACGAGGACTTGGCGCCGAGCGGGGCCCGGCGATCGAGCGGAGCGGGATGGAATGCTTTACATCATAAAGGTGCGAAGAGAGAGCGCGGCGGGAGCGGCGGGCGCAGCTGCCGAACCGGCGTCCATACCGTCGAGTGAACGATTGATCCGGGGATCGGCGCCAGACGTTTGGACGAGCGATTGGGCGGGGCGAGTGATCAAACGGTTCCGCCGCCAGACCCCGGATGTTTTCCAACGAGGTTGGGCCGGACGAATGATCAAACGGTTCCGCCGCCAGACCCCGGATGTTTTCCAACGAGGTTGGGCCGGACGAATGATCAAACGGTTCCGCCG
>JBFJHN010000678.1:0-2169 GCA_041613275.1 Candidatus Krumholzibacteriia bacterium
GCGGTGCCCGAGGTCGTGGCGATGCAGAGCGAAGCCGGCGCCGCGGGCGCCATCCACGGCGCCCTGCAGAGCGGCGCGCTGGCGACGACGTTCACCTCGTCGCAGGGCCTCCTGCTGATGATCCCCAACATGTACAAGATCGCAGGCGAGCTCACTCCGACCGTCTTCCACGTGGCGGCGCGTACCGTGGCGACGCATGCACTCTCGATTTTCGGCGATCACAGCGACGTCATGGCCACGCGGGCCACGGGCTTCGCGCTGCTGGCGTCGGGGTCGGTGCAGGAAGCACACGACATGGCGCTGATCGCACACGCCGCCACACTGGGCACGCGCGTGCCGTTCCTGCACTTCTTCGACGGCTTCCGGACGTCGCACGAGGTCATGAAGATCGAAGAGATCGATGACGAACGGATTCGCACGTTGGTGCCGCTCGAGCTCGTGCGCCAACACCGCGAGCGCGCGCTCACCCCGGACCGTCCCGTGGTCCGCGGGACGGCGCAGAACCCGGATGTGTTCTTCCAGGCTCGCGAAGCTTCGAACCCGTTCTACGATGCGTGCCCGGCTCTCGTGCAAGACGTGATGGACCGCTTCGCGGCGATCACCGGGCGCGCGTACCACCTCTTCGACTATCACGGCGACCCTGACGCCGAGCGTGTCGTGGTCCTGATGGGGAGCGGCGCCGAAGCCGCGCACGAATGCGTCGATGCGCTGTGTGGCCGGGGTGAAAAAGTGGGCGTCCTGCGCGTGCGGCTGTACCGGCCGTTCGATGCGCGGGCGTTCCTGAGCGCGCTCCCGCCCAGCGTTCGCGCCATCGCGGTGCTCGACCGCACCAAGGAACCCGGAGCCGCGGGCGAGCCGCTGTATCTCGATGTCGTCTCCGCGCTCACCGAGTCCACCCATCAAGACAACCCGCGCTTCGAGCGCATCCCGCGGGTGATCGGCGGACGCTACGGTCTTTCCGGTAAGGAGTTCACACCCGCGATGGTCAAGGCCGCGTTCGACAACCTCGAGACGCGCAAGCCGAAGACGCATTTCACGGTGGGAATCCGTGACGACGTCACGCACACAAGCCTCGAGTACGACACGGGCTTCGAGACCGAGCCCGAAGGTGGCTTCCGCGCGTTGTTCTACGGTCTGGGCAGCGACGGTACGGTGGGAGCCAACAAAAACAGCATCAAGATCATCGGCGAAGAGACGTCGTTCCACGTGCAAGGCTATTTCGTCTACGACAGCAAGAAGGCGGGCTCGACGACGCTGAGCTACCTGCGCTTTGGCGAAACGCCCATCCGCTCCACCTATCTCTTCCAGAAGGCGCACTTCGTCGCGTGTCATCACCCGGGGTTCCTCGAGCAGCAAGACGTTCTCGAGCGTGCTCTCGACGATGCCGTGTTCTTGCTGAACACCAACGTGCATCCCGATCGTGTTTGGGAATCGCTGCCACGCGTGGCGCAGGAGCACATCGTTCGCAAGCGGCTGCGCGTTCACGTGATCGACGCCTTCCGTGTAGCGCGTGACGCCGGCATGGGCACCCGGATCAACACGATCATGCAGACGTGCTTCTTTGCCATCAGCGGTGTGTTGCCACGTGACGAGGCCATGGACTGCATCAAACGCTCGATCGAAAAGACCTATGGCATCAAGGGCGGCGCCATCGTCAGCATGAACCATGCGGCGGTCGACAGCACGCTGGCCGCCTTGCACGAGGTCCACGTGCCCGAGCGTGTCGAGTCACGGCGCGAACTGGCCCCCGTCGTGGACGCGCGCGCGCCGGAGTTCGTCCAAAACGTCACGGCTCCGATCATCGCGTGTCTCGGGGACGACCTTCCGGTGAGCCGCATGCCGTGCGACGGAACGTTCCCCGTCGGTACGTCGCGGTGGGAGAAGCGCAACATCGCCTCCGAGATCCCCATCTGGGATCCCCAGGTGTGCATCCAATGTGGCAAGTGCGCCGTCGTCTGCCCGCACGCGGCCATCCGCTCGAAGGTGTACGCGCCCGAGTCGCTGGCGAACGCACCGGATCATTTCCAATCGCGCGAGGTTCAGGGGAAGGATTTCAAGGAACTCGGGGAGGCCTGGCGCTACACGATTCAGGTGGCTCCCGAGGACTGCACCGGATGCGGTATCTGTGTCGAGATCTGTCCGGCGCGCAGCAAGGAGGTCGTCCGGCAC
>JBFJHN010000679.1:0-2147 GCA_041613275.1 Candidatus Krumholzibacteriia bacterium
GCAAGCTACGAGTCGCATCACATTCGCAGCACGCTCATCGCGTACGACACCTCGGTCGCGGCCACCCTCGCCGCCAACCAGCCGATGCTGCTCTTGGAGGTTTACGTACCCGTCGCAGGCTTCACCAGCTTCGTGGTGCGGACCAACAACGGCGAGAGCCCAATTCATCTGCTCTGGCTCGACTCGACTTTCGCCACCGGCGACATGGATGACAACGCCGCAGCGGCCACCAGCGACGAGAGCGGACTTGCTCGCATGGACGTGAACGTCGCCACCGCGGACTACCATTGCCTCGTCGTCTATCGCGATCCCAAGGACGGCTTGATGGGGCAACCCATCGACATCACCGTCGAGGTCGAGCCCACACCGCCCGACCTCATTCCGTATGCGGCGGGCGGCTGGGCCCGTCCGTTGGTGCCGCGACCTTTGAACGACGCGACCACGACCAACGTGCCGCTTCCCGGATCCCTGAACGGCGGAACGACCAGCACGTACCTGAATGTCTGCACACGCAACATCGGCCCCGTCGCCGTCAGCGGATCGACGACGCAGCGTATCTTCGTCGACGGCGCGCCGCTCCTCGACGTCGTCAACCCGGGCGGATACGTTCCCTCGCAGATCCATCGCGAGATCAACCATGGCCCGGTGCTGGTCCGGGGCGGCCTGCACACGCTGCACGTTCGTACCGACGGGCCCAACGACCACGAGGAAATCTGGGAAACCAACAACGACTTCGGCGAGCAGTGGGCGTGGCAAGGCCCGACGCTCGCGTACGGGCCCACCACCGGGCAACCGCAACCGGGTGACCCGCGCGGGGGATGGGAAACCCTGACCGCGTCGGAGGTTTGGTTCAACGCCGACGGCTTCCGCACACCGGTCTTCGACCCGGGGCTCGGCCTGTGGGCCGGCGTCGCCGCCACGCCCGGCGCGTCGAGCGACGTCAACCTGCGCCTTCACGTGGCCAGCAACGATCCGACGGTTGCGTTCCGTGAGGTTCTAGCCGAATCGACGCAGCCCGGCAGCGAGACCGACTTTCTTCTTCTGGACTTCGCTTCGGTCGCAGCCGCCGCCTACGACGTGGGCGTCTCACACGCGGCCGGCAGCGCCGGATATCAGCTGGACCTCGTCACGTCTTCCGTCCTGGATCCGGCCGCGGGCGAGTCGCCTGTTTTCACCTTGGCGGCCGACGAACTGCTCCACGTGCACGACGTTGGTCTCACCGCAGGGCTGCAGTACGTCACGCTGCGCAACCTGAGCGGTGGCGCCGACCTGGCGTTGGCTTTGTTCGAACCGGGACAAGGAGCCATGGGGCGCGCCGAGGCGGTTGTTCCGGCCTCGGGCACGCTCGGAGGACCGGGTGAGGACGACATCGTCGGCCTGCCGGTCGTCGTCGATGGAACGCATGGGCTCGCGGTGTACAAGGTGGGCAGCGCGGATGCGTCGCTGAACGCACAGTACACGCTGGAGTTCGAGGAGGTCAGCGACTCCCGCACGGTGGCGCTGCCGCGTGCGACGCGAATCACGCGGATTCAGCCCAATCCGTTCAACCCGCGCACTGCGATCCACTACGGCATCGAGCGCGAAGGGCCTGTCGACCTGCGCGTGTACTCCCTACGTGGAGTGATCGTGCGAACGCTGGTCGACGCGGTGCGGCCGGCTGGAATGCACCACGTCGTTTGGGATGGCACCGACGATGCGGGACGCCAAGTCTCGAGTGGCGTGTACCTGGCCGTGGTGCGCGCGAACGGACAGCAGTCGGCAAGCAAGATGGTGTTGATCGAGTAGGCGTCGAACCCATGGGCGTTCGTCGGTCGGGATTGGAGGGCCGACGACTCTTAGGAGTGGCGGTCCCCGCTAGCTTGCCGCCTTGACCTGATCCGAAGCTTTTCTCCTGAAGGCAAACACGAGAAAAAGCCCCAGCGACAGCGCGCCGACAAGATGAAGCAAAGGGTGCGACCAGCGCAGGCGATGCAGCGCCATGCGGCCCCACGTGTCGCGCCGGAATGCGACACTCGTTTGACCCGGCGAGATCAGGTCGGGGGGATCTGCGGACAGAAGCGCCCGATACGTGTGGCCTACGTCCGTGATCACGCCCTCCGGCAGCTCGATCGATTCGACGGCGCTCTCTCCGCGCCATCGCGATCGGC
>JBFJHN010000680.1:0-2145 GCA_041613275.1 Candidatus Krumholzibacteriia bacterium
GCAATCCAGCTTCCATCGGGCGAGAACACGGGCGAGATCGCGCCCGACGTGCCGGCGAGAGCAGCCGGCTCGAATCTGTCGAGGGCGCGAACGTAGAAGATGTCGTCGGTGCCCGCTCCGCCGCGCGTCACCACCCGCGTCCCATCGGGGGAGATCGCGAGCGCCCGGCCGTCGCCTTGGCGCAGGTTGCCGCTGTTGGGCATCGAAAGACTGAAGCGGCGTGTCGGCTCCGGCGGCGGTGCGCCGCGCAAGAACCATCCGCCCGCGCCCGCAATGGCGATCGCGGGCACCAGCACGGCGACGAGCCACGCCGGGCGCACCCCGCGCGCTGCGACCGTCGTCGCGTGCAATGGCGCCTCGTCTTCGGGTTCCTCGGGTCGCTCGAGTGCGTCGCTCAGGACGATGCGCGCTTCACCGATGTCGCGCAGGCGACGCATCGGATCGCGCTCGAGGCAACGCCGCAGAAGCGCACGCACCGAGCGCGGAACACCCGACGGAAGGTCGACCAGATCGACTTCGGCGCGCAAAACGTCGGCCAGCGTGTGCGAAACCGTCTCGCCCTCGAACATGCGCTTCCCCGTGAGAAGCTCGTACAGCAGGACACCGAACGCCCAGATGTCGCACCTCCGGTCGATCGGTTGACCCGCGGCCTGTTCGGGACTCATGTACGACGCCGTTCCCAGGATCACACCCGCGACGGTGCCCGCCGACGTGATCGTGGGCGACATCATCGAGTCCCCGGAAGCCCCGGATGCGGCATCGGCCACCTTCGCCAAGCCGAAATCGAGCACCTTTGCCTTGCCGTCGGCACCCAGCTTGACGTTGGCCGGCTTGAGGTCGCGATGAACGACGCCGCTTTCGTGGGCCGCCTCGAGCCCGGTGGCGACTTCGCGCGCAATGCGCAGCGCGTTCTCGATCGTGAGCGGTCCGCGTGCCAGCCGGGCCTGCAGGTCCTCACCGGCCACGTACTCCATCGCCAGGAAGTGCACGCCGTCGGTGTGGTGGATGCCGTAGATCCCCGCGATGTGCGGATGGTTCAAGGACGCCAGCAGGCGTGCCTCGCGATCGAAACGGGCCAGGCGCTCGTCGTCGGCCGCGAACGTCTCGGGCAGCACTTTGATGGCCACGTCGCGCTGCAGCGACGTGTCGACAGCCCTCCACACCACGCCCATTCCACCCTCGCCGATCTTCTCGGACAGGCGGTACTGGAGCAGCGTGGTTCCCGGTTCGAGTTGCATCGCGGCATCATACCGCCCTCGTCTGACCCATGTCATGCTTCGGGCGTCGATTCCGTCTCCGCAGAGTCGAGTTCGTCCCCCAAGAGCCTCGCCCTCGGCGCGGACGAGACGGTCATGACATGCCGCGGGCTTACCAGGCAGCAGGCTTGCTCGTTGCCGCGTCACCCTGCGGACGCGGCGCAACGGCGGAGGCAATGTCCTCGAGGATGAGGTAGAGGCACGGCACGATGATCAGGATGATGGACGTCGCAAACACGATTCCAAAGCCCAGCGAGATGGCCATGGGAACCAGGTGATACGCCTGACGCGACGTCTCCAGGATGATCGGCGTGAGCCCCCCGAACGTCGTCAAGGTGGTGAGAATGATCGGCCGGAAACGGCGCAGCCCGGCCTCGTGGATGGCTTCGAAAGCCGAGCGATCGCCGCGCTTGCGATTTGCATGGTCGACCATGATCAGCGAGTCGTTCAACACCACCCCCGACAACGCGATGACGCCCATCAGGCTGACGAGCGACAAGTCGTAGCCCAGCATGATGTGTCCGATCACGGCGCCGACGATCCCGAAGGGGATCGCCCCCATCACGATCAAGGGCTGCGTGTAGCTGCCGAAGACAACGGCCAGAAGCGCGTAGATGGCGATCATCGCCAGCGCAAAGCCGCCCCACAACGCCTGCGTTGATTCGCGCATCTCCGCCTGACGGCCCTCGAATGTCCACGTAATCCCCGGATAGTCTGCGCGAAGCTGCGGCAGCACGTCGCCTTGAACAGCGGCCAAGAGCCGCGAAACAGCGTTCGCGGGCTCGGCGTCCATGCCTACCGACACGACGCGGCGACCGTTACGCCGGTTGATGCTCGTGAAGGCCTCGCCCACCTCGACTTGGACCACATCCAGCAAAGGCACCTCGAC
>JBFJHN010000681.1:0-2137 GCA_041613275.1 Candidatus Krumholzibacteriia bacterium
TCCAACCGCAGCTCGTCGGGCCCGCGCACGTCCACCTCGAGGCTCTGTTCCGGTTCGAGCAGCCACCAACGCTGGCCGTTGCCGCGCGACGAGACGAGATGCGTCTCGGCGCCGCCCGTGGCGGCCACCGTGTCCCAATCGTAGCGCGGCTCTGCCGTGTGCGAGCTCACGTACATCGTCGACTGCATACCGCCCGTAAGCGCCAGAACGGCTACCGCCACCAGCAGTGGACGCGCGTAGGCGCGACGCGGCTTGCGAATGGCCGGCCACACGTGCTTGCGCGCGCGATCCAGGTCGTACGCAAAGTCGATCTCGCCCCAAGGCAGAGGCGCAATGTCCACGCCGCGCAACGGCCGATGGCGCGCCACCTCCTGCACCGCCGAGCCGATCCAATCGTTGGTCCCACCGGCGGCCACGATCTTCTCGGCAACGTCGAACAGCCTCTGCACGGTCTCGGCCTTGAAGTACAGCAGCCCGACGTTCTCGCCCTGACTGCGATCGACCGCCAAACCCTTGCTCATCTCGACAAGGTTCTCCTCGCCGTCCAGCCGCACCTTCATGTGCTCGCGCCCGTCACCCGAGCTCGAGTCATACGCGAAGCAGTCTCCGCCGGCGCTGAGCACGCGATTCAGAATCTGCGGCGCCAACAAGATGTCGCAGTTCATCACGATCAAATCGCCGCGCACCCAGTCGCGCGCCATCAGGAACGAGTACAGACTGTTCGTCGTTTCCCAGCGCGCGTTGTACATGTACTCAGCACGAATGCCGACAATTTCCTTGACCTCGTCGCGCTGGTAGCCCAGCACCATTCCCACCGGACCGATGCCTGCGTCGGCCATCATCTCCAGCTGGTGCTCGACGAGCCGCCGCGGACCGATCTGGAGCAGCGGCTTGGGAACCTCTTCGGTGCGCGGACCCAGTCGGCTGCCGCGACCCGCTGCCAGAATCAACGCTTGTGTTGCCATGCTGCCTCACTCACCCAAATCGGAGAATCCGTCCACGTCGCGCGCTCCAACGCCTGCATGTTCCTCTTCCACGACTTGCCGGCCGCGCGCAAGCAAGATGCGATCGAACGGCGCGTCGAGAGGCACGCGCTCCAAACCCAAGATGACCGTGCGTCCGCCTGCGCTTTGCATCACGGCGTTCATCCAGTTCGCCGCACGCTTGCGACTCAGTCCTTCGAGAAGATCGTCCAGGATCCACAGGCTCCCCTTCGCGCCGCGCAGAATCTCGTACAACGAAACGGCGCGTGCTTCGACGCGATTGAGGTTCGTCGACGCGAGCCGCGTGTCGAGACCCTTCGGCGCCGCGGCCACGATGACGTCGATTCCCAGTGCGCGCGCACGCTCCGCGTCACGTTCGAGATCCGTCGCATCGGCCACGCCCAGCAGCTCACCAAGACGCTCGTATCCGAAGATGGGCGTTTGTGCCAGGTAACGAATCTCTTGCGCGCGAGCGAGCTGTGCCACCGTCACTGGATTGCCGTCCCACTCGATCGTCCCTTTCGCGAGCTCGCGCCCCGCGAGAACTCGCAGGAACAGCGACCGCGCGCTGCGACCGTTACCCATGACCGCGACCTTCGAGCCCGCCTCGATCGTCAGGTCCATGCGCTTCAAGCGGCGCACGCCTCCGGACTTCGCGCTTCGCCCCACGCGTACGTCGTGCAAGACCAACGCGTCGCGCAGCGCCGGCAGGTTGGGCTGCACCGTATCCGGCGCGCCCATCAAATCGCTCAGCCGTCCGATGTGCGCTTCCACCTTGCCCCATCGCGCCAGCTGTCGCCCCAAATGCACCATGCGGCGGTGCACCGTGAGGACGTAGGCCAGGTACAAGAACAGGTCACCGGGCTGCATGGCGCCAGCGCGCACGTCGCGCACCGAGACCACGAGCGCAACGCCGGTGAGCACCGCCAACCCCGCATGCACCGCCCATGACGAGCGCATGATCAGCCGCGTGATCTGCACGTCCTTGCGCGCGCTCGTCGCGCTCAGTCGCCGCGCGCGATCGGTATGCGCGTGCACGTCGAGGAGGGTCGAAGCGTAGCGTCCCTCCTTCTCGCGCTGCTTGCGCGCCACCGTGGCCACTTGCGCGTTGCCGTAATAGCCCACGGCCACCGCGTACAGGCCGCCGGCCAGGA
>JBFJHN010000682.1:0-2134 GCA_041613275.1 Candidatus Krumholzibacteriia bacterium
AAGTCGAGAGCGCGGAAACAGCACGGCCGTGAACGCCGTGCACGTTTTTCAGGGCGCGAAGTGTTTGCGTGCGGCGACGCAGTTCGAGCGCGCGTACCGATCCCCGACAACCCAGGTTGGCAAGCACATTTTTCGAACATCCGGATCCGCAGTGACGCGAGTCGTACCTGCCCGCAATTCTTTGAGCGCTCGTCTCCGCTCTCAACAACGACGGACAACAGGTACAGAACGGGCTGTCAGGGAGCCCCGTTTCGCGTTGACGGCGGGACGAGACGCTCGATACGCTGCCACCCGGTCCCAGTTGAATGTTTGCCGCAGGTCTTCGAGTCACGGACGGTGGCCGCGCGCATGAGTTCGAACTTCATGCTGTTCGCCGTTCTCTCCGGCTTCGTCACCGCGATCGTCACTCCGTGGATCCACACGCATGCTCGACGCTCCACGGGTTGGCTATTGGCCGCTCTCCCCGTCGCCTTGATGATCTCGTTCCTACGCTCCGTGGGTGACGTCATCCAAGACGGTCCGCTTTACTTTGGGCTCGACTGGGTCCCTTCGATCGGGTTCCGCCTGGCGTTCCTCATCGACGGCTGGAGCCTCCTGTTCGCCATTCTGGTCTCGGGGATCGGCGCGCTGATTCTCGCGTACGCGGGCGAGTACCTACACGACGACCGCCACGGGGGACGCTTCCTCGCCGCGATTCTCGCGTTCATGGCTTCCATGCTGGGAACGGTCACTGCGGGCAATTTGCTCAGCCTGTTCGTATTCTGGGAGCTGACCAGCATCTGTTCGTACGTTCTGATCGGACATCACCATGAGTCTCGGGCAGCGCGCGCGGCGGCGCTCCAGGCCTTGCTCGTCACCGGTGTGGGGGGATTGGCTCTGCTCGCGGGATTCCTGCTGCTCGGGCACGCGGCGGGCACCTTCGAGATCCCTGAGCTGGTGACACGTGCCGCGGACATTCGCGAGCACGACGCGTATCCGTGGATCCTGGCGCTGGTGGTGCTGGGAGCATGCACCAAGTCCGCGCAGTTTCCTTTCCACTTCTGGTTGCCCAATGCCATGCAGGCACCCACACCCGCGTCCGCGTACCTGCACGCCGCGACCATGGTCAAGGCGGGCGTCTTCCTGCTGGCGCGTCTGAGCCCGGTCCTGGGGGGCACGGTGCTTTGGCAAACGAGCCTCCCGATCCTCGGTGCGCTGACCGCTCTCGTGGGCGGATTCCTCGCCCTGCATCAGACGTCGTTGAAGCGGGTTCTCGCCTACACGACCGTTGCCGCCCTGGGCCTGCTTGTGTTCCTGATCGGGCTCGACACGCCGTACGCAACCCGAGCCGCAGTCGTTTTCGTGGTGGCGCACGCGTTGTACAAGGGTGCGTTGTTTCTCGTTGCGGGAAACATCGACCATGGGACGGGCGAACGTGAGATCGACCGGCTCGGTGGGCTAGCGCGCAGCCTCCCGCTGACGTGCGCCGCTGCAGGACTGGCGGCGCTGTCGATGGCGCCTCTGCCACCGCTGCTCGGCTTCATCGGCAAAGAAATGCTCTACGAAGCAAGCCTCACGGCGCCCCAGCGCGTCCTGTGGACCACCGCAGCCGTGCTCGCGAACGTTGCCATCTTCATCGCCGCGTACCTGGTGGGGGTGCGTCCTTTCGTCGGAAAGCTGAAACCCACTCCTCATGCGCCGCACGAAGTCGCTCCGTCCCTGTGGATTCCTCCGGCCTTGCTGAGCGCGTTGGGTCTCCTGATTGCGCTCTTCCCGGCATCGATCCAGGCGCTGTTGGGGTCGGCGGCGACGGCGATCCACGGCGAACCTCTGAAGCTGAAGCTCTCGCTCTGGCATGGATGGACGCTGGCCCTGGCACTGAGTGGAGCGACGGTCGTTGCGGGCGCCGCGTTGGCGCTGTGGCTTCCGGGGGTGCGCCGCGCTACGCGTTCTTGGCTTAAGCACGCGCGCTGGGCGCCGGAGAACGCGTACAACGCGCTGCTTGAGTTCATGCTCGGGCTTGCGGCGTGGCAAACGCGCGTCCTCCAGAACGGTCGGCTGAGCACCTACGTACGTACCATCGTTGCGGTGACCGTCGCCGCCACCGGCTGGGCATTGCTCCGCGCCGCTCCGCCCACGCGCATCGCGTGGAGCG
>JBFJHN010000683.1:0-2115 GCA_041613275.1 Candidatus Krumholzibacteriia bacterium
ACGACGCGTTCGACGACGTACAAGAACGAGCTCCGCAGCGGTTTCGAGGGCCTGATCCTCGCGCGCAGTCGTGGCGACTTTCGTCAGATTCGCGAAGAGTTCGCGGCTCGGCTCGAGCGCGTGCAGTTCAACGACGACTTCAACGAGATGCGCGGCATCCCAGCGACACGCTACCAGCTCCTTGCGAAAGATGTGTTCTGGTCGGAGCCCGAGCGGCCCAAGACGCGCCAGCTCACGTTCACCGCCATCGGGGCGGCGCTCATCTTCATGCTGCTCCCGACGATCAACCTCATCAACATCAACATCAGCCGCATCTTCGAGCGCGCCTCGGAGATCGGCGTCCGCAAGGCGTTCGGAGCCTCCTCGGCGCGGCTGGTGGGCCAGTTCGTCTTCGAGAACGTGATCCTTTGCGTTACGGGTGGCGTCCTGGCGTTCGTCGTCGGAGTCGCGGCGCTCGAACTCGTTCGGGACAGCAACCTCATCCCGTACGGAGACTTTCGCGTCAACTACCGCGTGTTCGCCTATGCCTTCATGCTCGCCGTGTTCTTCGGCTGCCTGTCGGGTGTCTATCCCGCGTGGCGCATGTCGCGAATGCACCCCGTTCAAGCGCTGCGGGAGGAAGCACGATGATTCGCCACGTCTTCACATTGGTGTGGAATCGCAAGCGTTCCAACGGCTTGATCGTCACCGAGATCCTCGTGTCGTTCCTGGTTCTGTGCATCGTCACGACCACGCTCGCCTACTACCTGGTCAACTGGCGACGGCCGCTGGGCTTCGACTACGACAACGTGGTCGAGGTGAGCACTGACTTCGTCTGGCGCGGCAAGGATGACGAGATGCGAAGAGCCATTCTGGAACGCCTGCGCCGCATCGAGCAGGAGCTGGCGGCGCTCGACGGGGTGGAGACTGCCGCCCTGGCGCGCAACACACCTTATTCGAGCAGCGTTTCCACGTGGCAGTTCGAGGCCGAAGGGCGCGAGTTCGAGATCTACTGGGGCGCGGTACGGCCCGAGCTGGCCACCGTGCTGCGACTGGACGTGATCACGGGGCGCTGGCTCCAGGACGGCGACGAGAAGCTCGACTGGGTTCCGATCGTCATCAACCGACCGCTTGCGCGCGATCTGTTCGGGCTGGAGAACCCGCTCGGAGCCTCGTTGCCCCGCTTCGAAGACGATGGACGGCCGCGCGAGCGCCGCAGCGAGGAGCCCGACTATCGCGTCGTGGGCGTTCTCTCGGATTATCGCCGCGACGGCGAGCTTGCACAGTCGCCGTACGTTTCGTTCACGCCTTTCGACTACGACAACAGCGAGTCGTATCCCGCACGCATTTTCCTGGTGCGCCTGCGGCTCGGCACCACGGCCGCGATCGAAGAGCGCATGGCGACGTTGCTGCACGGCCTCGCCCCGGACTGGCAGTTCGAGTTCGAGTGGCTGCCGGAGCGCCGACGCGATGGGCTGCGCCAGAAACTGCTCACGGTGGGACTGGGGGGCACCGTTGCGGGCTTCCTTCTGGTCATGGTGGGCATGGGCTTGGTCGGCGTGCTGTGGCAGAACGTCACACGCCGCACGCGCGAGCTCGGCCTTCGACGCGCACTGGGTGCGACGGCTCCGGGGGTACGTTTCCAGATCCTGGGTGAGCTCCTGGCGCTTACGACGATCGCCGTCGTTCTGGGAAGCCTGGTGTTCCTGCAGGCGCCCGTGCTGGGCATCGCGAGCTGGGTGAGCTGGAAGGTGTACGCGCTCGGCCTTGTGGCGTCGCTCGCCATCCTCTATTACTTGGTGATCCTGTGCGGACTCTATCCCAGCTGGCTGGCGACCCGCATTCTTCCAGCGAGAGCGTTGCAGTACGAATGATCCTGATCATCGATGACGACTACTCGGTGACCACGTCACTGGACTTGCTGCTCAAACAGGCTGGACACGCAACGCTCACGGCAGCATCGCCCGACGAAGCGTTGCGCGCGATCAAGCAACCCGACGTTGAGCTCGTTCTTCAGGACATGAACTTCTCTCGCCGGACCACGGGTGAGGAAGGGCTCGAGCTTCTTCGCCAGCTCAAAGAGCGTCGCCCCGAGGTACCGGTCATGCTGATCACGGCCTGGGGCTCGATCGAGCT
>JBFJHN010000684.1:0-2109 GCA_041613275.1 Candidatus Krumholzibacteriia bacterium
CCACTGCCGCGACAAGCGTTTGACGTCGCGAAACATCAGCGGGATGGGATTGCGATCGAAATGAAACTCCTCGTGCACGATGCGATAGTTGTTCGTATCGACGTACACCGTCCCGGACGGGAGCGCCTTGAAATCGGATTTCGGCTGAAACCCGATCTTGAAGATCACGTGGTCGACCTCGATGAATCGGTCCAACAAGGTGAAATCGTACTCGTGCTGCTCCTCCAGGAAGAACGGGATCTCGCTGAAGTCGCTGTACCCGCCCATCTCGACCCGAACCGCGGCGCGTTTCTTTCCGGTGTCGCCCTGATCGAGAAGCCATCCGTCGCCCTTGCGCTTGTAGTTGCGCTCCGCTGCGTCGAGCTTGACCCAGCGGGTCATTCCTCGTCCGTCGTCGTAGGCGCGGTAGACGTTCTGCTCGATCTTCTTCTTGTTGTCCCAGCTGGTGATGGTGCGCTCGGTCACCGTGTACGTCATGTTCTTGTGGCCGCCGAGCTTGCTCTTCTCGCCCTCGACGCAGCGCGCAATGATCTCGCGCAGCGTCAGCGGCTTGGCACTGACGCGTGTCGTATCAGTGGAGCCGTAGTGCGGGATGCCATGCAACGAGTCCGGATAGGTCTTCGTTTCGGCGTCGTCGGCCGAATCCTGGGCACTCGCTGCCGTCGCGCCAGAGAGCAAGAGGTTGAGGTTGATCACGAGCCCGGCGAGCACGAGCCCGCGCCAGGCGCTCGCGGGGGCGGGAGACGCCAGGCGGAGCAAGTTGACCAGCCTCCCGTGCAGGGTATGACGCACGCGGGTGGCGAGGCTGTGGCGTTGCATGCAGTGCTTCCCTTCGAACTCGTTCTGCTCACGACGATTCGCATCGCTGGGATCGGGCGGATCGCGCCGCTCACACGAGACGCGCGCCAGGCGCAACGGTTGGCGCTCCCGCAGCGGGCGCGACCCGAGCGTCGAATCAGCTCTCGAAAGAGAGTATCGGTAGCGTACGTAAGTTCAAGCCCGGAAGTTGCAGCGTTTCGCCTTGGGCCCGCGCACCCTGACACCGAAGCCACGCTCTCGACGACCGATGTCGACACTCTTGACACCGTCGGGAGCTGTGATGCAATCTTTCTGCACGCGGATCCCATCCGCGAGATTGCGAGACTCCCGCGTTCTACGGAGAACACCATGTCCGTCGAGAAGATGACGTTCGAGAACATGTCATCGGAATCCATCCGCTCGATCCTAACCAGATGTCGTTCTCGGCTCCGATGGAGTCGACGACCACTCTATGTCCTGGGATAGGCGCCTCTGCGGCGTCTGCTCGGGTTATTGGGATCGACCGATGGGAACTGGACGTGGTGTCTGCCCTCAGTACGAAGTCAGAAGCTCTGTCGACTTCCCATCCTTGAGCGAGCCGAATTGGTTCGCATCTCGTTGACATGGTTTCGCAACGCGAGCCCACGCTTGCGCGTGCCGTCGTTTGCCAACCCGGAAGCGCGGCGTCCTCCCGAGCCCTTCGGCGCTCGGTTGCGAAACCCTGCAAAGGAGCTTCGACATGGCACGACGGCGCGAGGATCGCAGGAAGAAGAAAAAGCAGAAGGCGTCGGACGTCGAGCGCGGCGTCCCCATGTTTACGCCGATGTACGTGCAAGCTCTCGGCTTCGAAACCGTGGACGAGTACATGACGTGGTGCGGAGCGCACGGCTTCAAGCGTTCGCTCGAGAAGACGTCCCGGCAGTGCGCCAGAGAAGCACACCTGCGGCAGCGCGAACGCGTTCAAGAGGACCTCGTGCGCCAGAGCAAGCGGCTCCGCAACCCACGGCACTTGATCGACGCGATCCACGCCCGGAGCGTCGACCACGGCGCCGTCACGACACCGCTCCAGGCCCGGATCTACGCGTTGTTCAACGACTTCGAGGAGCAGAGGCTTGCGGTCGCTCGCCTGCGCCGACTGCTGCTGCACGTCGAATCCGTTGGCAAGCTGGTCGCCGTGACGCCGTTCCGTGACGGACGCACCTGGCTGGACGGCCTCGCTGCGATGGCAGCCCATGATGCGGCGTGGCTGCGTCCCGTCGAGAGCTGGAAGCCATCCAGCCACAACGTCCGGCGTCAATTTGCTTCACTCGC
>JBFJHN010000685.1:0-2099 GCA_041613275.1 Candidatus Krumholzibacteriia bacterium
GAAGGTGGCCTGGGGCGCTACAAGAAGACACCCAACCACGGCCCCTTCGTGCACGTGGACGTGCGCGGCTTCCGCGCGCGCTGGGGCGATTGACGCTACCGCGCGTACCCGCGTACCACGGTCTTCGGCATCCCGCACTTGCAGCCGACGGCGCGATGCTGCAGTTTCGTCGGCGGCGCCGTGACCCCGATCGCACCCAGGGCATGAGGTGAGTGCTTGACCGCGAAGCCGTACGACCTGCTCATCATCGGCTCGGGACCCGCGGGGCAGAAGGCGGGCATCGCGGCCGCGAAGCTGGGCAAGCGCGTCGCGGTCATCGATCGACGCGAGATGCTGGGCGGCGTTTCGTTGCACGGCGGCACGATCCCCAGCAAGACGCTGCGCGAAGCCATTCTCTTCCTCTCCGGGTTTCGGCAGCGCCCCTTCTACGGCAGCGACTTCACCGTCAAAGAGGACGTCAGCTCCGCCGATCTGCACGAGCGCATCGAAACCGTGGTGAAGCGCGAGACCGAGGTCATCAAGTCGCAGCTCAAACGCAACGGCGTGGTCACGGTCGACGGCCTGGCACGCTTCGTGGACCCGCACACGCTCTCGGTCGAGACGGCGAACGGTACGGTCCAGCTTCACGGGGATTACGTGCTCATCGCCTGCGGGTCGCGACCACGACGCGACCCGGAGATCCCATTCGACGGCAAGCGCATCCTCGATGCCGACGACCTGCTGCAGATTCCCGAGCTGCCGCGCGAGATCATCGTGGTCGGCGGCGGCGTCATCGGCCTCGAGTACGCCTCGATGTTCACGGCGCTGCGCATCGAGACCACGATCATCGACCAGCGACCCGAGATTCTCGACTTCGTCGACCGCGAGATCGTCGACCGATTGCGCTACCACATGCGCGATCGAGGCGCCGTGTTCCGCCTCGGCGAGAAGGTCGTCTCGGTGACCCTGGACGAGAAGGAGCGCGTCGTGGCCGTGCTGGAGAGCGGCAAACGCGTTCGTGGCAATTCGCTGCTCTACGCCGTGGGACGGCAGAGCAACGCCGACACTCTCGACATCACGTCGGCGGGACTGGAGCTCGATGACCGCGGCCGACTGCGTGTGAACGAGGTCTTCCAAACGCCGGTGCCGCACATCTACGCGGCGGGCGACGTCATCGGCTTCCCCGCGCTGGCAGCGACGTCCATGGAGCAGGGGCGCAAAGCCGCCTGCCACATGTTCGGTGCGCCGTTGCAGGGAACCGATCTGCCGTTCCCATTCGGCATCTACACCGTGCCCGAGATCTCGATGATCGGGCGCACCGAGCGCGAGCTGACCGGGGAGCGGGTGCCATACGAGTTCGGTGTGGCGCGTTACGACGAGCTCGCCAAGGGACAGATCGTCGGCGACCAGGTGGGGATGCTGAAGATCCTCTTCGACCCGAAGACGCTGCGCCTGTTCGGAGTGCACGCCATGGGCGAGAGCGCCGCCGAGCTCATCCACATCGGTCAGAGCGTCATGAGCCTCGGTGGCACGCTCGAGTACTTCCGCGACGCGGTGTTCAACTACCCCACCTTCGCGGAGGCCTACAAGGTCGCCGCGCTGGACGGCCTCAACAAGCTCTGAACCCCGAGGGTCTGGAAAAACCGGTCAAGGCATGCCCGGGCAACAGCCGCGTGATCTTCCACGCTTGACACCGTAATTGATTGTTATGGAATGGCTTGGGTGAAGTCACCCGATCGGCGCGGTCGGCACTGTAGAATGGCGACCACCGTCAGATTCAGGCCCGGTGCGGCGCCGCGACGGCGCCGCAGGAGGTTCGGCATGGAAGGCTTGAAAACGCGCGAGGAGGCGCCTCGCAGCACCGCGGGGTCGACGCTGCGTGTCGAGATCGAATCGGTCACGCCGATCGTGGACGGCGGGCGCTTTCCGATCAAGCGCACGCGCGGAGATAGCGTCGTCGTCGAGGCCGACGCGTTTTCCGACGGCCACGACAGCCTGGCTTGCATCCTGCGTTTTCGCAGTCCGACGTCGGACTGGAGCGAAGCCGCGATGCAGCCTCTGCCCAACGATCGCTGGCGCGCCGAGTTCATGGTCACGGAAACCGGACGCTGGCGCTACAC
>JBFJHN010000686.1:0-2069 GCA_041613275.1 Candidatus Krumholzibacteriia bacterium
CCCTTCGAGCGCCAAGAAGGCCCCGGACAAGGGCGGCTCGAGCAAGAAATCCGACTGAGCGCCCTAGCGCCCGAGAAACTCGGGCAGGCGCTTGACGATCGACAGCACGAATCCGAGGATCGTCAGTCCCAGCATGACCAAGGCGATGAGCTGCACGTTGCGCCCCTCGGGACGCTCGCGGACGCCGTGCAGGCGCTGCCCCAGGACGTAGCCCACGACGAAGCCACCTCCGTGCGCCCAGTTGTCGATGCCCGGAAACAGAAGTCCCAGGATGAACAGTGCCACGGCCCACTGGATGAACTGCTGCGACATCATGTCGCCGCCCGCCCCCCGGCGGCGCCCGAACGCGATCATGCAGCCCAGCAGGCCGAAGATGGAGCCGGACGCACCCACCGATGCGGCGTTGTGGCCGAGGATGGACACGAGGAAGCCGCCGGCGCCCGTGAGGCTGAAGACGACGAAGAAGCGCGCCGGCCCCAGCTCGCTCTCGGCGAAGTTGCCGAGCTGTCGGATCCACATCACGTTGAAGAAGATGTGCAGCAGGCCGCCGTGCAGGTAAATCGCCGTCAGCGTGGTCAGCCATTCGCCGCGCTGGGCGGCGAAGCGCCCCGTCGTTCCCAGCAGATAGTTGGCGGGAAAGCTCGGCGACAGGATTCCAAAGAACCCACGCGAGCCCTCGAAGGCGCCGCGCAGGTCGAGCGCCAGCGCGATCAGGTACAGCCCGATGCACACGGCGGTGATCACCGGAACGAGCTCGAGACCGCGCCCGAAGAACTGCTGCAGCTTGGGCCCCCAACCCCACAGGCCCGGACGCATCGCGCCGCAGTACGGACACTTCGGCTCGTCGACGCTGATGAGCTTGCGACAGCTGGGACACAACATGGACGCCATCGGCCACCTCCGGCGCGCCATTGTAGCCGTTCCTCGCGTGTGGAACCGCTCTTGATTTGCATCATCGGCGCGTTTGCGCGCACACGCGTGCGCGAGCGCGTGTCGGCGCGCTCGACGCGACTTTTCCGTGGATGCGAAGTGGTAGGAGCGCGTTATGCTGTGCGCGGATCGGAGGTGCCGTGAGCGAGCCTGCGACGCAGCTGGAACGCAGGGACTATCGACGCGCCGTGCAGCGCGTGCTTTGGATCACGCTGGTCCTGAACGTGGCGGTTGCGCTGGCCAAGCTGGCCGCCGGGCTGGCGACGCGCAGCTTGTCCTTGCTCGGGGATTCGGCGCATTCCGGTGTGGACGCGGCGAACAACATCGTCGGTCTCGTGGCCATCAGCGTGGCGACGCGCGCAGCCGACGAAGGCCATCCGTACGGGCACTCGAAGATCGAAACGCTCGCCGCCTTCACGCTGTCGGGTCTTCTGTTCGTGACCTGCTTCAATCTGGCGCTGGAGGCCATCAAGCGTTTGATGGGCTTCCGCGAAACGTCGCCCGAAGCCACCCCGATGGCGTTCGTGGTCGTTCTTGTCACGTTGGTGGTCAACATCGCGGTGAGCCGCTACGAGGCGCGCCGAGGGCACGAGCTGCGCAGCGAGTTCCTCCTGGCCGACGCCGCACACACGCGAAGCGACGTTCTGGTGACGTTGACGGTGCTGGCGAGCCTGCTGCTGGTGCGCTTGGGTCTGGGGCACGTGGACGCCGCGCTGTCGCTGGTCATTGCCGGCTTGATCGGCTTCATCGGCTGGCAGGTCTTCCAGCGCACCGTGCCGGTTCTCGTCGACGCGTCCGCGGTGGACGAGAAAAAGGTGCGCGGCGTGGTCGACGGAGTTCCGGGAGTCCTCAACACGCACGCCGTGCGCTCGCGTCGCGCGGGCGACCTGGTCTTCCTCGACCTGCACATCGTCGTCGATCCCGAGACCGACACCGAGACCGCGCACGCCGTCACCGAAGCCGTCGAGCATGCGCTCGAAGTGACGTTCGGCCCCACGAGCGCCACGGTGCACGTCGAGACGACCCGACATTGTGGGTATTGATGGAGCGTGGAGCCGCAGGCCGACGAACCGGTGCGGGACGCCCCGCCTTGACCAAGACGATCCAGGGCCGGCTGCCCGGCGCACGAGGGACCTAGA
>JBFJHN010000687.1:0-2067 GCA_041613275.1 Candidatus Krumholzibacteriia bacterium
CCGGCGTCAACCACACGCTCATGGGCCAGCCGCCGCCGCCGGTGGTGGCCTGCACGAAGGCCATGTAGACGCGATCGACGTCCGGGCGCTCCTCGCGGTCGACCTTGACCGCGACGAAATGCTCGTTCAGGTAGTCGGCGATGCCCTGGTTCTCGAACGACTCGCGCTCCATCACGTGGCACCAGTGGCATGTCGAGTAGCCGATCGACAGGAAGATGGGCTTGTCTTCTTTGCGCGCCTTCTCGAACGCCTCTTCACCCCACGGGTACCAATCGACGGGGTTGTAGGCGTGCTGTAAGAGGTACGGGCTCTTCTCGTGGAGCAGTCGGTTGGCGCTGCGTTCGCCGTGCTCGCCCTCGGAGGTCTCGTGCGCGGCGTCGGCCTGTGCCGCGCCTGTTTCGCCGTGCGCAGCGCTCGTGTCGCCGGCTTGCTCCGGATCGCTCTTGGAGCAGCCCATCACGAGCAACGCTCCAGCCAAAACCGGCGCACACAGCAACGTCGAACGCATGAAAGACAACCTCCAAGGGGGTCTCGGGAAGCGGACGGACCGTGCGGTCCGCGGGCGGCAGGCCACAGCTTAGCATCGCGGCGACGTCAAGTCGCCCCCCGGCGCCAGGCGGGGTCGAAACGGCGTTTGCCGAGGCTTTGGCGCGATTCTGCGGGAAGCCGGCGCGGTCAGTTCGAGGGGCGCGTGCCCGTGGGGGCGGCGAACAACGCCTTGATCTCCGACCATGTGGTCGCTTGGACGGACGTTGGCACAGGATCGACGCGCACCTCGGCGACGAAGTTCGAGGCGGGGTCGAGCTGCCGCGTGCGGCGGGCTTGGAAGTCGTAGTGGATGTTGTGCGTTGCTCCGACCTGGGCTTCGCCCTCGACGACGACGAGGCCGGGGTTGTCCTCGCTGAACGAGACCGCAATCCAGAGGTCCTTCGGCACCCGGACGATGTTCGGTTCGTTGAAGTTGATGACCTGGCGCGTATAGACGATGTCGGAACCGATCATGTTGAACTCGATTGGTCCAAGAAGAAGGTCCGTCGGCGCTTGAGTGTCTTCGGGATCGGAGGCGTACACCCACAGAGTGGCTTGAGCCGAGAAACCCAAGTTCATGAAGTAGCCGATCATGACGCGGCGCAGGTCCCCGCCCGTGGTCAGGTGCACATCCTCTGCCCAGATGTTACCGGCGCCTGGTGAAGCGACGAGCTGCAGCGCACGGAAGTGCTGATACGCGACGACCGGTGTTGCGATGCTCGGATCCGACGGCGCGGCGTCGATGCGTTGGGTCTCTGGCGTGGACGTAAACGGAACGCGTTCGACTTCGAACGTGATGCCGGGAGTCTCCGCGAGCGCGCTCGTCGCCCCGATCGCAACGAATGCGACAACTGCGAAAGAAAAACGCGCCATGGCGGCTGCCCTTCGGTGCGGGGCACCTTCATCGTACTCCCGGGGTCGCGGAAGGGTCAATCGAAGCCAGCCGTGGATTCCACGGCGCGACACAGCGCACATGCTGGGCGGCGGAATCCTCCGCATGTCGCCATCTTGTAACGGTTTCGCGCCCCACCCGAAAGCTGCAACTCTTTCGAGATGCCGCCCGTACCTGTGGACGGAGACCGACGTATCCACGCGCCACGAAGGCGCGTTTCGTTGCGATTGGAGCGTGAGTCCTCGTGCAAGTACACATTCTTCGCAAGTCCGGTGTCGCCCTCGTCCGTCCGGAAGGTCGTTTCTTCGGCGGTTCCGAGACACGCGAGCTGGAATCCAAGCTGGGAGCGCTTCTCACCGAACGGCACCCGATCATCGTGATCGATCTGGAGCGCACGCACCATCTGAACAGCACGGCCATCGGGATCCTGGTGGGCGCACACCAGCGCGCCGCGCAGTGGGGTTCCGAGGTGCGGTTGTGCAACATCGACCGCAGCATCCGTCACACGCTGGTCATTCTCAAGCTGGTCAACGAGATGACCGTGTTCGACAGCCTGCGCGAGGCTGTCTCTGCGCCGCTGGCCAGCGCCACGGTGCCCAGCCTGCCGTGCGGCCCGCACGCCGAGCGCTCGCGGGCCGCGAGCGAGC
>JBFJHN010000688.1:0-2050 GCA_041613275.1 Candidatus Krumholzibacteriia bacterium
CCGCAAGGCGCGCTCGAGGTTCTCGAGCGCCAGACGCGACACCGTCAGCACCGCCGCTTCGGCCACGAGGCGGTGCGCCCGCATCCCGAGCGGCCGCGCGGTGCGCGCGCCGTCGACGCGAAAACCGGTGGGCACGACGTGCAGCATTTCGCGATCGCGTGGCAGCGCGATGGCCGCGGCCGCATCCAGGGCGCGCTCGAGGTGGGCTTCGCGCAGGCACACGGGCAGCCGCAGCGACAGGCTGCCGCGGGCCCGCATGCAGCGAACGTGCGTGCCGCCCACGGCGGCCACGACCCGCCGTGTGTGCGCGCCGCCACGACGCAGCGCGGCGTCGAGCAGCGCACCGAGCTGAGAGCGCGCTTCTTCGAGGTGCACGATGACGCCGTCGCGGGCGGCGCTGAACGGCGCTTCGGCGCCGCCCGCCACGCGGACGCGACCCTGCTCGGGACGCACCAGCGCTGCGCGCGCGTGCCGCGTGCCGAGGTCGAGCAGCAGGATCGGGCTTGCGTGCTCACGAGCCACGGGAACGCACCTCCTCCTCGCGGTCGCGCACGACCACCTGGTGGCGGAAGCGCAGGTCGATGTGGGCCGGGAGATCGTCCGTACCCAGGCTCTGCTCGTACACGCGCAGCTTGTGCAGCTGCCCATCCAAAGCGGCGATGCGCATGCGCACGCGCGTGCCGGTGCGCGCCAGCGTGAAGACGACCTCCGCACCGTCGCGTTCGACGCGCTCCGTCCGCAGCGCAGGCAGCGTGCGCAGCTCTTCGAGGGCGTGCAGCACGCGCACGCCCGGCGTCTCCAAGCGCCCCGAGCGCAGCGCGAAGCCGTGGAGTCGCGGCAGCGTGGGCTCGGCGAGCGCCGCGTCCACCACCTGGCCGCGCCCGTCGACGACCTGGCCGTCGGCGGTGATCGCGACCGCAAGGCTCGAAACCACATGGATTTCCAGCGTGCTCGGGAAGTGTTTCTCGAAGCTCACGCGTAGTCCGTCGCGGTGGCGCGTCGCGAGGCGCAGCAAGCGTTCGGGCAACAGCAGAAGAGATTGTCCCAAGGTCGCGTCTTCAATGCGCTTACAGCTTGGGGCATCGAGGGCAACGCTGCCGGTCCATACGACCGTGCGCACGCGGAACAGCGGAGAGAGAAGCAGGAGACCGCAGAGGAAGACCGCGCAGCCGGAGAGGACTGCTGCGCGTAAGAACGCGTTGGCATCTGTTCGCGGCTCGCGGCCCTGCGCCGCGGCCGCTCGGCTGTCCAGTAGGCGCACCGACCGCCTCGCCCTCACACACACACATCACGTTCGCCTACGCAGACTCGCTCTCGACCCGCTGGCGCCACTTGTCGACGAGCACGTCGTTCCACGTCGAGACGTCGCCAGCGCCCAGGGTCAGAACCAAGTCGCCCTTTTCTATAGTCGATGCCACCTCGGCGGTCAATTTCTCTTTGTCGCCGACGTACCGGGCGTTCTTGTGGCCGTGCTCGCGCACGGTACGCACCAACGCCTCGGCGCTGACCCCCGGAATCGGATCCTCGGATGCGGCGTAGATGTCGCTCACGAACAGCACGTCGGCATCGAAGAAGGCGCGACCGAACTCGTTCATCAGGTGCTGCGTGCGCGTGTAGCGGTGTGGTTGGAACACGGTGACCACGCGCCGACCGTAGCTCTGCTTGGCGGCGCGCAGCGTGGCGGCGACCTCGGTGGGATGGTGGCCGTAATCGTCGACGAAGACCACGTCGTGCTCCACGGCGCGAATCTCGAACCGCCGCGCCACGCCCAGGAACTCCTCGAGGGAGCGCGCGATGCTGGAGAACGGCACCTCGAGCTCCAGGCCCACTGTGACCGCGGCGAGGGCATTGAGGACGTTGTGCTCGCCCGGCATGCGCAGCCGGATCTCGCCCAGGAGCGTGCCCGAGGACGCCACCTCGAAGCGCGTCCCGGCGTTGGAGCTCTCCACGATGCGTCCGGTCACATCCGCCTGCGTGTGCATGCCGTAGGTCACGCGGCGCTTCGTCAGGCGCGGGATGATCGACTGCACGTTGGGATCGTCGAGGCACA
>JBFJHN010000689.1:0-2039 GCA_041613275.1 Candidatus Krumholzibacteriia bacterium
CACAGCAGAACGAGCGGGAAGCGTCGTAGGGCGCGCTGGGACTCGGAAGCCACCAGCGCCAGCGAGGGGAAACGCATCGCAAACGTCCTCAGCGCGATGCGCGCGGGTGCCGGCTTGCGTTGCGACACCCGCGCCTCGCCGAACCGGTCAGTTGGACTTCAGCGCGAAGTGCCACACGAAACCGATCTCGAGCGACAGCTGATTGATCTGGTTGACCATGCTGTACCAAACCTCGCTCGAGAGACTCGCGCGACCGTTCAGGTTGTAGAGCAACCCACCGCCGAAGTCGAGACCGATCTTGGTGTCCGAATCCTTTACGACCATCGTGCCGCCGGAGAAATCGGGCGCGCTGGCTTCGACCTCGATGTAGTGCAGCCCGATGCCGCCGCCCGCAAACGGCAGCAGCCGCGGATTCGGGACGCGGAACATGTACTTGCTGCGCGCGCCGAACGCCAGGTCGCTGGCCGAAGCCTCGACGCCGAACGCCTCTTCCGACTTCGACCAGTAGTCCATGTACGCCTCGAGGCGCACGTTGCGCGTGATGGTTCCCAGGTCGGCGAAGGCGCCGAAGCCCAGGACGGTGTCGACGTCTTCGGGCCCGACGACGTCGAGCTCGAATCCCGCACCGCGGAACCCCAGGCGTGTCTGTGACCAGGCCGGCGGCGTTGCGAGGCCGGCGATCAGCACGAAAAGAGCGAAAGCAATGACGCGTTTCATGAGGCCTCCCTGCCACGGGTCCAGAGGACGATGCGAACTCACGAGCAACTCCGAGCGCGATCCCGATCTCTCGCGCCTCCGACCCACCTCAATTCAGCAAGACACGTGCTCCCAATGCGCCTGGACTCCCGCACGGTTTCCGCATCTCGACCCCGATCTCGACGCCGCATCTCGACGCCCAGCCAACGTTCTCAATCGCTCGGACCACTCCCGCTGCGGGAGTGCGCCAAACGTACGCGGGCCGACCGTTCCGCTCTTTCCCTTGGGGATTCTCCCGCGAGGCAAGCGTCCGCCGCAACCCAGCGTGCCCTCACCCGCGTTCTCAACTCATCGCATAACAAGAATTCAGATGTCGACGACCGCAGAGGCGGGAATCCAGCCGCGCAGTTCGTTCCCCAGCGCGATGCGCAGCCAGTCGGGCCGGCGCACCTCGACCTCGACTTCGGTGCCGGTGTGCAGCCAGAACTCCACCGTGTAATCCTGGCCGGGACCGCTCATCACGGAGATGCGCTCGGCGGTGACGACGCCGCGTTCGACGTTGCGTTCGTCGTGGATCTTGTAGGCCAACGTGGTTGTGGACAGAAGAAAGAGCGCAAGCGTCGTGTACAGCGCCACGCGTAGCGGAAGTCGACGACGGCGCCCCAGCACGACGAACAGCGCAAGCACGCACACCACGCCGTACAACGCCGTCGTCACCAACACCCACTCGTTCAGGCTGAGCCAGCGAAACAGCTGACGCGCCCACGAAAGCGGCCACGGCACGGGCGCCTGCACGGCTTTGTCTTCACGCTGCGACAGCACGAAATCCAGGTTGGCGCGCAGCAGCGGATCACGCGGAATCAAACGCTCGGCGCGACGATACGCCGCTATTGCCAAGGCCAGGTCGCCGTTCTTGTAGTGGGCGTTCCCCATGTTGTAGTACAGCGGCCCGTTGCGCACACCCAACGCCTCGGCGCGCCGGTAGGCGTCCACGGCGTCGGCGAAGCGGCCGCTTTCGTATGCAGCGTTGGCTTTGGCGAGCACCTGCTCGGGCGGCTGGAAGTCGCGCGGCGGATCGTGCTGCACGCGCACGTCACCGGCGGTCGGGCTCTGCTGCGCCCAGACGGAAGCCGGTGCGCTGGCGAACGTGGCCACCACGCCTGCGCAGACCCACAGCGCCAGGCTTCGGATCACGTTTGCGCCGGCTGAAGCTATGCCCGCGAAACGCAGCGTCTTGCGATTCCAGCCGGACTCCAGATCCGTGACCAGCGCTTCGACATCTTGAACGACCTGACGCATGCGATCCTCGGTGAAGCTTCCAGGAGAGAAGCGTGCGGCATCAC
>JBFJHN010000690.1:0-2013 GCA_041613275.1 Candidatus Krumholzibacteriia bacterium
CCCAGCTCCTCGAAGAGCTGCGGCGCGAGCCCGGCTTCGAGTGGGTACGCCTCGTCCAACTTTGAGGCCGATCGTGCCAACGCGGAATCCGGGTTCCTACGCACGCTCCCATGTCCTGCAGGCCCTCCAGCCCGTTCACGGATGCGCGCGGCGCCATTCTCCGTTCGTAAGCCGTCCGAAGGCCTCTGGAGCGCTTCCGGCCCGGGGGTTGCATGTCCGGAGGGGGGAGGCCGCGCCCTTTCCCGGAGTTCCGCGCGGTTCCCGAGGGCTCCGCAGGCGTCTGCGCCGCGGTCCCGACCTCCCACCATCGTTTGACCGGAACTCCGAGGCGGACCTATACTTACGGTTGCGGGCGTGTGGCCATGGAAGCTCGGACTGTGCCCGCCGCGGGAAGAGGCCGACGCATGAAGCAGGTGCTGCAGATCCTCAGCTTTGCCGCCGTGCTGGGCATGGCCTGCGGACCGGTGTGGGCCACCGCGACACTCATGGAAGAGCTTCCCACGTCGAGCCGTTTTCGTTGCCTGAACTGCCACACGATTCAGGATCCGGGTGCCGACAAGGCCGAGCTCAATCCGTTCGGCGTCGCCTTCCGCGACAACAACAACCGCTGGGACGAAGCGCTCGCCAAGCTGCGTTCCGACGGCGACAACTGCACGAACGGCTTCGAGCTGGGCGATGTCGACGGCGACGGAAGGCTCGACGACAAGATCGAGCAAGAACGCAGCAACCCGGGCGAAGCGGGTTGTACGTTGCAACTCAGGAACGACACCTGGGGCGAGCTCAAGAGGTTGTTCCGTTAACTCCACTCACAATCCACGTCGCGGTCGACCGAAGTCTCGGCGCGCGCGGGCGTGTGCGGGACGCGGGGGGAAGTCATGCCGTGCCGGGTGGTTCTCGGCGGTCAATGGGGCGATGAGGGCAAGGGCAAGGTCGTCGACTATCTGAGCGCACGTGTGGACGCCGTCGTGCGCTGCCAGGGCGGCGCCAACGCCGGGCACACGCTGGTCGCTTCGGGCCGCCGCCTGGCCGTTCACCTGATTCCGTCCGGTGTCCTGCACCCCGATTGCGATGTCGTCCTGGGCAACGGCATGGTCGTCGACCCGCTGGCGCTCCTGGACGAGATCGCCGCACTCGAAGACGCCGGCATCGACGTGCGCGATCGCTTGCGCATCAGCACCGCAGCGCACATGGTGCTGCCTTACCACCGCGAGCAGGACCGTCTCGAAGAAGCGGCCCGCGGCCGCGGCGGCATCGGCACGACCGGGCGCGGCATCGGCCCCGCCTACGCCGACAAGGCAGCGCGCGTTGGTCTGCAGATGGGCGTTCTGCTGCAACCGGAGGCGCAGCTGCGCGAGCGCCTGCGCGCCTGTGGACGCCGCAAGCAGGCGGCCTTCCGCGCGCTCGACCCCGAGTTCGAGTTCGACGTCGACGCCATGGTCGAGCGCATCGTCACGGCACGCGAGACGTTGCGGCCGTTCCTCTGCGACACCGTGCGCCGCGTCCACCAGTTGCTCGACGACGGCCGCGACGTGCTGCTCGAAGGCGCACAGGGCGCGTTGCTCGACCTCGACCACGGCAGCTACCCGTACGTCACGTCGAGCTCGTGCACGACGGCTGGAGCACTGGCCGGGTCGGGCGTGTCACCGCGCAACCTCGATTGCGTCACCGGCATCGTCAAGGCGTACACCACGCGCGTGGGCAACGGACCGTTCCCGACCGAGCTGCTCGACGACGAAGGCGAGCGCCTGCGCGTCGCAGGCGGTGAGTTCGGCACCACGACCGGACGCCCGCGTCGCTGTGGCTGGTTCGACGCCATCGCGGTGCGTCATGCGGCGCGCCTGTCGGGCTTCACCGAGATCGTCGTCACCAAGCTGGACGTGCTTGACGAGTTCGAGCGCATCCGCGTCGCCGAGGCGTACACGTGCGACGGCGCAGAGATCGACCATTTCCCCAGCGACGTCGAAACGCTCTCGCGCTGCGCGCCGCGCTACGTCGACGTGGAAGGGTGGCAAA
>JBFJHN010000691.1:0-2008 GCA_041613275.1 Candidatus Krumholzibacteriia bacterium
GGTCGGAAGGAAAACGCAACCTGGAGATTGTGAAGCGACGTGCGAGGCGCTCCCGGCAGCGTGCCGACGCTGATCAGCACCAAGAACACCCCCACGGCGGCGACGCCGAGCAGCGCGCGCCGGGAGCGGCGCCAGCCGCCGACGAGGATGCACGTCGCGGCGACGAGCAGGAGGAGCGCGGACAACTCGTTCTCGCCGCGGACCGCCTCGAAAGCGTGGGTTTCGGGAGCGCAACCACGTTCGGTCAGTGCGCGCTCGAGCAATGCGCGCGCGCGCTCGAGCTCGCGTGTGAAGTTCTCGCGTGCGAACGCCAGCCCTCGGACGAGCTCGGGAGGGGATGGTGATTGCGCGAGCGATGCCATGCCGCGAGCCTAGCGCACGGCACGCGAATCCGGCGACCCTCGTCAAACATCTGGCATGGATACGCGGCGTCGTCCAGAATCGACGTCCACATCGTGGGATTCGCAGGGGTGCGCGCGCGTCGCAGGCGCGGTTTTGCGCCACTCGAGGCGAGGCATGGGTCTTGCTGCCTGGAACCGGCAGCAGGTCCGCACGGGGAGGCGGTGGCGGTGCAACCCGGAGAGTTTCTGCGCAAACAGTTCCGCGTCTATCGGCTTTGGATTCTCGAGCGCAGTCTCGACGACATCCCGACGACGGTGGAACTTCGGCCTCCCGACGGCGTCCGGGTGCGATTCCTCGACCGCCATGCGCGTCGCGATTGGATCTGCGACCACGCCTCCGACCACGATTGGCCGCAGTTCCGCGCGGCCTTGCAGCACGAACACGATCTCGTCGTGGCGTCGCACGGCAAGACGACGCTGGGCTGGGCGTGGATCGGCTACGAACGCGTCTATCTTCCCCCGCTGGGTCGCGAGATTCGTCTCGCCGAAGACACCGCGTACCTGTACGAGGCGTACGTGCGCTCGCACGCGCGCGGTCGAGGCATCGGTCGCGCACTCGTGGCAGCTCGCTGCCTGCGCGCCGCCGAGCGCCGACACCTGCGCCTGCTGACGCATGTCGTCGACGGCAACGAACCGTCGCTGCGTGCCCTGCAGCGCCACGGTTTCGAGGTCCGCGGCCGCACCCACTTCCTCAAGGCGCTGCGACTGGCCATGTGGACGAGCGCGCCGCTTCCCGAGCGCTCGCTGGCCTGAACGCGTCGGCGGTGCGGCGCCTCGCGCTGCAGCGATGGGTTAAGATCCCACAATGGAAAGCCTGAACGACGTCGATCCTTCCGCCGGCGAACACGACCTCCACGAGCTGCGCTGTCTTCACGAGCTGGCGCGTCAGTTGCTGCCGCTTCGGACGCCACGAGACGTGGCGCGCGACGGGTTGCTGTGCATTGCTGGCATCACCGGCGTCGGCTCGGGAGCAGTGTTGTGGCGCGCTCGCGAGAGCGGCGCGTTCGAGGTCTTGAGCCATTTCGGACTCGAGCCCGGACGCTTCAGGCAGCGCTATTCGATCCGCGTTTCGGCACAGACCTACCTCGCCGACGTCGGCGCGGTCACGATGGAGGCGGCCCGCCGCAAGAACGCGGGGCGCGCACTCGTACAGGCCGTGCGCGCTCTGGAGGAGCGCCTCGGCCACGCGTGGCTGCTGCCCTTGCACGGGGAACGCCGGCTGCGCGGCATCCTCCTGTTGGGTCCGTCGCTGGTGACCCAAGAGCTGTTGCCGCGTCCGGGATGGGCGATGGACCTCGCCGAGATCTTGCGACTTGCGCTCCTGGGGCGCGAGGCGGGTTCCAGCCTTCAGGCAGCTTCGCGCGCGCGGCGTGCGGCGCGCGGCCGCGGTCTCGAAGCACGCCCCAGCACGGGGGCACGCCCCGAGGAGTCGCGTCCAGCGTCGACGCGCAGCGTCGCGGCGCGCCTGCGCGCTCTGCGGCGGCGCCACCCGGAGACCCAGGATCTCGTGGGGGAGAGCGCGGCCGTCTTCGCTCTGCTCGAGGACATCGTTTCGCTCGCAGGCACGGACTATACCGTGCTGCTCCACGGCGAGACCGGGACGGGCA
>JBFJHN010000692.1:0-1990 GCA_041613275.1 Candidatus Krumholzibacteriia bacterium
TCGGCTTCAAGTACGACTGCTTCGGGCGCTGACGGCGCACGGCGTCTCGCCCGCTTTCATCCGCCGTCCTCCGCTTCGTGCCGTGTCCGACGGGCTCGCACGCGCTATCATGCTGCGGGCGTCGAAGCGTGGCCCTCCGCGGCACGCGCACCCGTTTCTTCACGATGGGGGATGCATGCGAGTTCTCGTCACCGGCGGTGCGGGGTTCATCGGGAGCAACTTCGTGCAGCACCTGCTGCGCGAACACGACGACGTCGAGGTCGTCGTGCTCGACAAGCTCACGTACGCCGGCAACCTGGAGAACCTGCAACCCGTCGAAGACGAGCCGCGCTACCGATTCGTGCGCGGCGACATCGCCGATGCCGAGATCGTTCGCCAAGCGATGGAAGGTTGCGATCTCGTCTACAACTTCGCCGCCGAGACGCACGTCGACCGCTCGATCCAGGATGCCCACGACGTCGTGTGGACGAACGTGCGCGGCACCCAGGTCCTGCTGGACGTGGTGCGCGAGCTCGGCATCCCGCGCTTCGTGCAGGTCTCCACCGACGAGGTGTACGGCAGCCGCGCCACCGGCCACTTCCGCGAGAGCGATCCGTTGAATCCATCCAACCCCTACTCGGCGTGCAAGGCGGCGGGCGATCTGTTGGTGCTGGCCTACGTGCGCACCTGGAAGGTGCCGGCACTCGTGACGCGCAGCAGCAACAATTATGGCCCCTATCAGCATCCCGAGAAGCTCATCCCGCTGCACGTGACCAACGCGCTCGAGGGCAAACCCCTGCCGATCTACGGCGACGGCAGCAACGTGCGCGATTGGCTGCACGTCGAAGACAACTGCCGGGCGATCGACACGGTGGGACGCCACGGCAGCGAGGGCCAGATCTACAACATCGCGGGCAACAACGAGCGGCCCAACCTTTGGATCGTCGATCAGATCGTCGCGCTGACCGGGTGCGACCCGGAGCTCAAGCAGTTCGTGCGCGACCGGCCGGGCCACGATTTCCGCTACGCGATCGAAGACGGCAAGCTGCGCGCGCTGGGCTACGCGCCGCGGTGGAGCGTGGAGGACGGCATTCGCCAGACCGTCGAGTGGTATCGAACGCATCGCGAGTGGTGGAAGCGCGTCAAGAGCGGCGAGTTCGCCGACTACTATCGCACCCAGTACGAGCAACGCCCGCGTGGCGCAGGCCGGCAGGAGTCGCTGTGAGCCGCGACGCGCCCGCCGCACGCACGGACACAGCCGGCGCCGAATCCGCCTCCGACGCGGTCACGATCGTCTCGGTCGTCGGCGCGCGCCCCAACTTCATGAAGGTCGCGCCCATCGCGCGTCAGCTCGCCCGCGCCGAGCCCACCTGGCGCCACCGGATCGTCCACACCGGGCAGCACTACGACACCAACATGTCGGACGTGTTCTTCCGCGAGCTCGAGATCCCCGAGCCCGACATCCATCTGGGCGTGGGGTCCGGAACGCATGCCGAGCAGACGGCGCGCGTGATGTTGGAGCTCGAGAAGGTCTTCAACGCCGAGATCCCCGATCTCGTCGTCGTGGTCGGCGACGTGAACTCGACGCTGGCGGCGACTCTGGTCGCGGTGAAGCGTCGCATCCCGGTGGCGCACGTCGAGGCGGGTCTGCGCAGCTTCGATCGCGACATGCCCGAAGAGATCAACCGCATGCTCACCGACGCGGTGGCCGACCTGCTGCTGACGCCGTCACCGGACGCCGACGAGAACCTCGAGCGCGAAGGGGTCGACGCTACGCGCATCCACCGTGTGGGCAACGTCATGATCGACAGCCTGCAACGCTTCGTTCCCAAGGCGCGAGACACGCGCGCCTGGGAAGCCCTGGACCTGAAGCCGCAGGGGTACGCGCTGGTGACGCTGCATCGACCCTCGAACGTCGATGGCGCGACCACGCTGCGCGGCATCCTCGAGGCCTTGACCCGTTTGTCCGAGCGGCTTCCGGTCGTCTTCCCAGTGCACCCGCGCACGCGCA
>JBFJHN010000693.1:0-1987 GCA_041613275.1 Candidatus Krumholzibacteriia bacterium
CCAATCTACGACGTGCCGTCCGAGCGCCCGGACCAGCGCGACCCCGAGCCGCGACCGGAGCCGCCGGTGCCACCGACGCCGGAGAGCTCGAACCCCGAGGGGCCCGACGACGCGCGCGGATTGGGGGAACGCGGACAGGGCGGCGGGAGTACCAGCGGCTCGGGAAGCGGCATCGGCATCGAGGGCGGTGTCCTCGGCGCGCACGCCCCCTGGTATCTCGTGCAGCTGCACGACAAGATCGCGGCGAACTGGCGGCCGCCGCCGGTGATCGGGCGCAGCGGACGGGCCGAGGCCAAGTTCCAGTTCGTCCTGAACGCCGACGGCTCGGTGACGAACGTGCAGGAAGTCTCGTCGTCCGGCGTGCGCAACTACGACATGTCGGGGATGCGCGCCATCTACAACGCCTCGCCGCTGCCGCCGATTCCGGAAGATCTCGGCGAGATGTCGCTCGGCATCACGTTGACGTTCGGCAAGGACTACTGAAACACGACGGAGTGGAGAGCACGCAGTGAAGAGCATGGTTGGAAATGCGCTCCTACGGCTGCAGACGAGACGTGCGGCGTGGTGCTGCACCGTCGTCTTCGCGTGCGTGTTCGGCACCGCGCCCGCGCACGCACAGCGCAACGTGGACATCACCATCGAGCACCAGGGTGGCTACCGCAAGATCTCGGTCCGGCTGCTGGCGCCTGAGTTCGGCGCGGCCACAACGTCGGTGCGTCAACACGCCGACGCGGCGCTCGAGACCTTGGCGCGCGACCTCATCTACTCGGGTCTTTTCTACGTCATGGATCCGTGGGACAGCCCGTTCCTGCCGCGCGGCGTGTCGCGCGCGTGGAACGTGGTCAGCGAAACGCCCGAACGTCAGCCCAGCGAAGTGGCCTCGACGTGGAGCTACGAAGGCAGCGAGATCGTGGCCGAGATGCGTCTGCTCGATGCGCTGGGGACGCAGATCGTCGGCAAGCGCTACAAGGTCGGCGCGGACGACGTCCGCAACGCCATGCACCGCTTCGCCGACGAGGTGGTGAAGGCGCTCACCGGCGTCGACGGAATCGCGCAGACGCGCATCGCCTTCGCACGGCGCAACGGCGAGAGCGCCGAGATCTTCACCGTCGACTACGACGGTTTCGGAGAGCAGCGCGTCACGCAGCGCGCCAGCCTGTCACACTCGCCAGTATGGGGTGTCGAGGGCAAATGGCTGGCCTTCACCAGCTACCAGGACGAGAACCCGAACCTGTATCGGATGGAACGCGCCTCGACGCGAATGCGCGTGGTCAGTCGTTGGCCCGGCCTCAATACGGCACCCGACTGGAACGAGAAACGCAAGCTGTTCGCGCTCACTCTTTCCAAGGACGGAAACGCCGAAATCTATACGATGCAAGAAGATGGCAGCAATGAAAAACGATTGACGCACCATCCGGCGATTGATACATCTCCCACGTGGTCGCCCCGGGGCGATCAAATCGCGTTCACGTCCGACCGATCTGGCATCCCGCAGATCTACGTCATGGACGGAGATGGTGTGAACGTCAGGCGACTGACGTTCCACAACCGGTACAGTGATTCGCCGGCATGGTCTCCGGACGGAAGCTGGATCGCGTACGTGGCGCGTTGGCAGGGGAACATCGAGCTCCGACTCATGAAGCCCGATGGGACGAATCAGCGTGTGGTGGTCAGCGAAGGCTTGAACGATGGCCCCACATGGGCACAGGATTCGCGACATATTGCCTTCAGTTCTTTGCGGGGTACGACGCGAGCGATCTACGTGGTGGACATCTACAACCCGAGCCTCGAACGTCGCTTGACGTCGGGGACGGGGGATGCCATCACGCCGGCTTGGTCGAGGAACTGAACGCCGGCTCGCAAATCGCTTCGCACTTCCAGGGAGGTTCGATCCACATGCGCAGGGTTTTAGTCGCCAGCCTCGTGGTGGCGTTCAGCATGACGCTGTTCGGTTGCGGTGGCTCACCGCCGCCTCCGCCACCCCCGG
>JBFJHN010000694.1:0-1971 GCA_041613275.1 Candidatus Krumholzibacteriia bacterium
CGCGCGCATCCTGGCGATCACAACGCCACCTAGACATTGGAAAAGTAGCCTAATCAGCCGCAAATTGCCGGCGTTTTTTGTCGGGCAGCGGCTGGCAGCGGGGCAACCGCATCAATTCATTATCAGCAGTTACGGCGCCAGCCTGGCCGAAAGCCACAGCGGCGGCGTGTTGGAGCTCATAGAGTCGGCGGCGTATCAGCGGCTGTTTCCCGGCGTGAGGGGGCGAGCATCGTGGGGCGCTTGGCCAGGACCGCCGTGCTGACGACGAGCTGCGCGCGAATGGACTCGTTCTTCCAGCCCTCGAGCGTGCGCATCTGCTCGTCCCACACGAAATCGAGCAGCGGCCGCCCCACGGCGGCTTCGAGGACGCTCGGGTAGTGCGTGCCCGGAATCGGTGCGAGGAGAACGAAACGACGTTTCTGGACGAAGCGCAGGTACGCGTCCTTCGAAGCGACGCGGTGTGCCTTCTTGTGACCGAAGGTCTGCCAGCGCAGCTTTTCGACTTCATCGGGTGGCAGTCCAGGTGGCAGGGCGCGCAGTGCCACGATCAGGCCTCGACCCGTGCGGCGCTGCGCTCCTGCAGGTCGATCTTCTGTTTCGCGGCGCGGCGCAGCTTGTGTCGCGGATAGCTCTTGACGAGATGCGACAGCAGCGAGCGACCGAACGGCCGCATCTCCTCGCCGCCCTCGCTCCAGTGGAATCCGAGGTAGTAGTAGTCCTCCGCACCGAGACCGCGCTCTTTCTGCAGCAGGCGCACGAGCTTGGCGCCGTCCTGACGCACCAGACCCGAGATCATGCGCAGCGACGGATCGGCCGCGCGCGACTCGCGCCGCACGTCCTTCTTGCTCTGACGCAAGAGAACGAGCCCGTAGTCGTAGCGCAGCTCCGGCGTCAAGAGACTGCGATCGGAGAGCATCTTCAGCAGTCCGGTCATGCGCTCCCAGCGGTTGCGCGCGCTGCTCTTCTTCAGCGCCTTGATCCGCGTCGTGACGCGCTTCTGCAGCACGCTCGGATCCGCGGCGCAGACGAAGTCGAGAAACACACCGGTCCGCGCGTCGCCCTTCTCGTGCAGCTGCAGCAGCCGATCCGCGGCACGTGGCACGTACGCCTTGCGGGCCGTGTCCGGATACGCGCGCAGGATCCACTGCACGCGACGCGTCACCTCCGGATCCTTCTCGTGCAGCAACAGCTCGAAGAGCGGGCCGATGGCCGATGGCATCGTTTTCAGGGCCGCTTCGGCGGCATCGCGCAGGCTGCGGTTCTCGACGCTGAGGAGCGGCAAGATCTCACGCACGATTGCGGCGCGATCGTCCCCCTGCAGGCGCGCGAGAACATGGACCTGCACCGCGACGTGCGGGCTCTTGCGCAGAAGCGGCAACAACTTGGACACTGCGGTCTTGGAGAGCTCGAGTCGTTGCAGAAGCGGCAGGATGTTCTGCGGCACGGGCGTCCAGCTGGGTTCGCAGAGGAGCGGCACGAGCTTGGGAACCCAGGCATCGGCCTTCTTGCGCGTCACGGGCAGACGCGAGAGCGACATCGCCGCGTTGCGACGCACGCTTTCGGGCTGCCGCCGATCGAGGTACGTCACGAGAGTCTTCTGGGCCTCCTCGACTTCCTTTGGATCAGAGGCACCTCCGAGCAACATCAGACCCGAGACGACCGCGTAGGGGTTCTTCTGCGTCGACTTCAGCTTCAGGAACGCGCGCAGGTCGCGGCTCGCGGTGAGCCTGCTGGCCTTCGGCAGGCGGCCCAGCACGGCGCGCATGCAGCCCGTCAGATGCTTGATCATCTCGAGGTCCTCGGGCGGCAGCGCACGCATGAGAAACTGGAATACCGGGCGCCCGCCGATGTCGGCCATCGTCGAAGCCACCGCGCGCTTGCCGTGATGATCCGCGCGCGTGTACAGCTTGCGGAGCACCGGGATGGATGCCGTCCCACCCGCAACGAGGACCTGCGCGGCGTGTTGCCGTA
>JBFJHN010000695.1:0-1939 GCA_041613275.1 Candidatus Krumholzibacteriia bacterium
ACCCACACGATCCACGTTGCATCGGTCCGGATGCCGTCTGCACGGTCGCCGGGTGAGCGCGCTGCGACGTCGCGTGCGTGCTCCAGCGCGCGTGCCAGCCGCGGTCCGAGCGCCGCGCGCCCGTCGGCGTGCAGCGGGCGCACCGACCCCACGGCGCAGACGAGCCACGCAGTCAACGCGACGGTGCATACGACGGCAGATGAGAGGCGTTGGTTCATGGCTTCCGCGTGGGGTCTGTCCGCTCGGGTGGGGGTCCGTGAGCACCTCCCATTCTAGGCAACTCGTTGAGCGGAATCAAGTTGGCTGGGAGCGTGCGGGCGGAGCCGGGGTTGGGGAGAAATCCCACGCGCGCGTTCTCTGCAGCACCACGTCGGCCAGGGTGTCGATGTGGTCCGGTCGCGCGTTCAGCGCGGGCACGTAGCGCAAACGCTCGCCGCCTGCTTCGAGGAAGAAGTTGCGGTTTTGGACCTGGATCTCCTCGAGCGTCTCCAGGCAGTCGGCGGCGAAGCCAGGGCAGACGACGTCGACGTGCCGCACGCCTTCGCGGCCCCACGCGCGCAGCGTCTCGTCCGTGTAAGGCTGCAGCCACGGCTCCGGTCCGAAGCGCGATTGGAAGCTGCTGAAACAACGATCTTCACCGAGGCCCAGAGCCTCGCGCAGCAGCTGCGTCGTGTGCGCGCACTGCTCGGCGTACGGGTCGCCCTGTCTCGCGTAGCGCTGCGGGATGCCGTGGAAGGAGAGCAGCAGGCGTTCCGGCTCGCCGTCGCGCTGCCACAGCTCGCGCACGCTCGCCGCCAGCGCCGCGATGTAGCCCGGGTGGTGATGATAGTCGCGCACGAACACGAGCTCCGGCAGGTTGGGCCAGGAAGCGAGCACGCGCGCCACCGCGTCGAAGGTCGAGCCCGACGTCGACGACGAGTGTTGCGGGAAAAGCGGCAGCACCACGACGCGGCGACACCCGGCGTCGCGGAGCGCTTCGAGCCCCGCACGCATCGAAGGGTTGCCGTAGCTCATCCCCAGCCGCACGTGCACTTCGCGACCCGCGCGCTCGCGCAGCACGGGCTCCAACGCCGCGGCCTGGCGCTTCATGATGTCCAGAAGCGGCGAGCCGTTCTCGGTCCAGATGGCGCGATAGAGCTTGGCCACGCGCAAGGGTCGGAACGTCAGCACGAACAGGTACAGGATCGGCAGCCACAGCGCGCGCGGCAGGTCGACCACGCGCCTGTCGGAGAGGAACTCGCGCAGGTAGCGCCGCACCGCGCCTGGCGTGGGCGCGTCTGGGGTGCCGATGTTCGTCAGCAGAACTCCGAGGGGCGACTTCATGCGCACATTGTGACACACGGCGGCGGCCGCGTGCGGTACCGAAGGTCCGCCGAGCGTGCGCCGAAGGTGCTATGTTTGCGGGGCCGAGAATCGCAGCACACGAGCGTGCCGCGGCACACCGCTTCTCGAGAGGATCCAGACATGTATTGCAGCTTGAGGGAGCGAAGCACACGGTTGGGACGAGCGCTCGCAGCGGCGTGCGTCGGCGTGTCCGCTGCGCTGCCGGTCCTGGCGCAGGACGCAGCCCCGCCGTTGCGCCACGCAAAGGAAGTTCATCTGCGCAATGTGCGCCAGCTGACGTTCGGCGGCGAGAACGCCGAGGCCTACTGGTCGCCGGATGGCAAGCAGCTCATTCTCCAATCGACCCGAGACGATCTGGGCTGCGACCAGATCTTCATCATGAACGCTGACGGGACGAACCCGCGCATGGTGTCGACGGGGAAAGGACGCACGACCTGCGCGTACTTCTTCCCCGACGGCAAGCGCATCCTGTATGCGTCGACGCATCTGGCGTCGCCGGACTGCCCCGAGCCGCCCGACTTCTCCCGCGGCTACGTGTGGAAGCTCTACCGGGGATTCGAGATCTTCAGCGCCAAGCCCGACGGAAGCGATCTCG
>JBFJHN010000696.1:0-1937 GCA_041613275.1 Candidatus Krumholzibacteriia bacterium
ACCGCCGAGCGCTTCGAACGCCAGGTGCGCTTCGTCGCGCGCGAGTTCGAGCCCGTGGGCTTGCGCGATGTCTTGGACGCGTGCGGCAACGGGGGGCGACTGCCTGCAAGGGCTCTACTCGTGACGTTCGACGACGCGTATCGTGATTTTGCCACGCTCGCGTGGCCCATTCTGCAGCGAAACCGCGTGCCGGCGACGCTGTTCGTCCCGACGGCCTACGTGGGGTGTGTCGGACCCGTGTTCTGGTGGGATCGCCTCTATCACAGCCTGATGCGGACGTCGCAGCGGACACTCGCAGTGGAAACGATTGGCGTCTTCGCGCTTTGTACGCTCGCCGAGCGGCGCGCCGCGTTCACCTCGATTCGCAATCGCATGAAGGCGCTGATGCACGACGACGCCATGCGGTTGGTCGACGCCGTGTGCGAGGCCGTCGGCGAGCCACTGGAACAGATCGAGTCGAGCGTGTTGTCGTGGGACGCGCTGCGCGCGCTCGCGTCGGCTGGTGTCGATCTTGCGTCGCACACGCACACGCATCCACTGCTGAACCGCGTGTCTCCGGAGCGCGTGCAGCAGGAGATCGAGCTGTCCCAGCGCGCCTTGCAGGCCGAGCTGGGCACGGCACCGCCGGTGCTGTCGTTTCCCAACGGCGCGCATGACGACGACGCGGTCGAGATCGCGCGCCGTGCCGGAATCGTGCTCGGCTTCACACAACTTCCGGGACACAACGTGCTGGCGGATTGCGACTTTCTACGACTGCGTCGCATCAACGTCACACGTCGAACCTCGGTGCCGCTGCTGCGTTTGCGCCTGCAGCGCTGGTTCGCGCCGCTCGAGCGCTGGCGCAAGCGCAAGCGCATCCGTGCCTACCAGTCGCGTCCTGCGAGCGCGCTCGCGCGACCGATGCACGTTCACGCTGGAAGCACGCCGCCGGGTTGACCGCGTCCCCACGCTTCCCGGACTCAACGCACCAGGACCAGGCGCACGCGCTCACGCTGCTCACCGGCGTCGATGTGGCACCAGTACACGCCGCTCGCCACCGGCTGGCCGGCCACGTCTTCGCCCGCCCAGTCCAAGGTGTGCAAACCCGCCGGACAGGGACCGTCGAGGAGGGAGGCCACGCGCCGCCCGAGGACGTCGTACACCGCAACGCGCACGTTGCGCGCGCGTGGCAGGTGGAAGCGGATGCGCGTGCGGGATGCGAAGGGGTTGGGCACGTTGCGGTAGACGCGGAAGACTCCCGTTTCGGTGCGCGTCGTCGAGGTGGGCGGCCCCGCGCTTGGTGGCAGCACGTAGGCCCAGCCGGTGTTCTTGCCGTGTTGGAACTCGTCCGGATGTCCGGTCGACCACGAGGTGCCGTACACGGCGTCGAAGAACGGCAGCATCCACATGTCGTCGCCGCTCGCGGCCCAGCCGCCGAACTGGGTTTCCCAGCTCTCTTGCAGCAAACGCGCGGCGCGCAAGAGCGCCTTGTCCTCGACGTACCAGATGGACATTTCCGGGTCGTAACGTTCAAGAACGCGCGCCGCAAGGACGAGACCTTGCAGAGCCTCCCACGGATAGTTGGTGACGTTCGGAGGAATCTCGAACGGTCCGCCGCGGCGCACGTCGTCGGGGATGGCCCCGTCGAGATCGATGCCCTGCCGGCGCGCACCCGCGGGGTTGATGGTGCGCGGCGCCGCCGGATCGTGCTGCCACCAGAGCTCCCCGAACCGCGCCTGCGTCGATCGGCCGCTCACGAGATCGATCCACTCGCTTCGCAGCGTGCTCAGCATGGCGTCGTCGCGCAGAAAAGCGTACACGCAGACGAGCATGCCGAAGGCGTGCGTGCCCCAGTTGTTGGGCCGGTCGCGGAACATCTGCAATACGGTGCGCCCGTCGCTTGCGAGGTAGGTCTCGGCCATGTCGCGCAGCCAGAGATCGAAGACGCCGCTCGAGTA
>JBFJHN010000697.1:0-1923 GCA_041613275.1 Candidatus Krumholzibacteriia bacterium
AGCCCGCCGAAGTTCCCGATGCGTGAGAGCACGCGCGGTCCCCACGTGGGCGGGGCCAGGCGCGCGATGCCGCGCACGATGTCGTTCGCGCGGTCGATGTCGACGCCGGAATCGCGATAGCGCACGCGCGCACCTCCGCCGCGCACCGTACGCGCGCGGCGCGGCGGCGGTCAAGCGCCTCAGCGGACCTCGTAGTCGGTGGGAGGATGGGTGAGGATGCGTCCGAGCCGCCGGTTCACCGCGTCGAGCGCCGCGTAGGCGGCGGCGCGCCCGACGTCTTCGCCGAGGGCCGCAGCGCCGACGTGCACGAGCGCGGTGCGGCCGATCGTTTCCTCGACGACGACCAAGGCAACGTCCCGATCCGCGGTGCGTACGCGCTCGAACGCGCGCAGTCGGAAGGTGACGCGGCCGTGGCAGAGCTTCTCGACGGCATCGAGGCAGGCTTCGCCGAGCAGCTCGGGACAGCTGCCGGCGCCGCGGCTCTCGGCCTGGCCGAGCAGGATCTCATCGCCCCACGCAAGCTCGATCTCGGCCAGCGTCCGCTCCTGCGCGACGTGCGTCTGGTAGGCCACCAGCTGCAGGCGCGCCTCGTTCTCGATCTCCTCGACGACCGCTTCGGGAGCGCCGGCAGCCTGGGCATCGAGCGTCACCACGTGGATCTGGTCCTCGAGCACGTCCAGCCGCGCCTGGGCCGCGAGCACCGTGATGACGTCCGCCGCCACGGCGCGCGCGTTGCTGCCCGGAATCGCCGTGACCATGACGGCGAGCGGCGCACCGGCTTCGTCGTAGCGAATGCGGCACCCCGACACCTGCGGAAGCAGGCAGACGAGTTCCTCGGCCCGGTCCATCGTGAGATTCCTGTTCGCGAAAAGGAAGACGAGGCAGCGCGTGGATCTTGATTGTACCAGAGGCTGGAAACCGCGCTCAACTCGCCGGTTCGCGACCCGCGCCCGTGTAGGCCTTCGAGGGATGTGTGTCACGTACGACGCGGAATTGGGTGAGATCCCGCAGCTGCGCGAAGCGGGATTCGAGTTGGGGCATGTCGATGTCGCACAGGCCGCGCACCCCGAACGCTTCGACCGTGTAGCTGGCCACGACCGTGCCGTACGCGACTGCGCTGCGCAACGAGCCTTCGCTGGTGTCGTCGGCCGCGGCGAGAGCGCCGACAAAACCGCCGGCGAAGGCGTCGCCTGCACCGGTGGGGTCCTCGACGTGGGCCAACGGCAGGGCCGGGACGCAGAACATGGCGTCGCGCCGCAGCATGAACGCCCCGTGCTCGCCCTTCTTGATCACCACGGTGCTCGGTCCGAGGCCCAACAACCGCTGGCCTGCGCGCAGCAGGTTTTGCTCCTCGGCGAGCTCGCGCGCCTCGCTGTCGTTCAAGATGAACACGTCCACCGAGCGCAGCACGTCCAGGAGCTCGGAGCGCGCCGAGTCGATCCACAGGTTCATGGTGTCCAGCGCGACGAGCTTGGGACGATCGATCTGCTGCAGCACTTCGGTCTGCAGCGCCGGGTGGATGTTGCCCAGGAACACGTACGGCGTGCGCCGGTGCGTTTCCGGGATCCGCGGGTGGAAGCTCTCGAAGACGTTGAGGTGCGTGAACAGCGTCGTGCGTTCGTTGAGATCCTCGGCGTAGCGTCCCCCCCAGCGGAAGGTCTTGCCGGGGGCAACCTCGAGACCCAGCGTGTCGATGCCCCGCTTTTCGAGAAGCGCACGATGCGCGCCAGGGAAATCCTCGCCGACGACGGCGACGACGCGCACCGGAGCGAAGTGGCGCGCGGCCAGCGCAAAGTACGAGGCCGAGCCGCCGAACGCCTCTCGCACCGCGCCACCCGGCGTTTGAATGTCGTCGAGAGCCACCGAGCCCACGACCAGAATGGGGCTGGACACGCAAACCTCCTACATCGACGCGGGCGCTTC
>JBFJHN010000698.1:0-1892 GCA_041613275.1 Candidatus Krumholzibacteriia bacterium
CCTCCGAGTTTCTCTGGAGCGGCGATCTCGTCGCCGGCAACGCCGTGCTGCATGCCCGCGTGCTCGAGGAACTCGGCGGCATCCGCCGCAGGCGCGAGGCGGATCGGGTGGAATAAACCTCGCTTGCAGAATGGTTTTTGGGAACTCGGGGCGTTTTTTCGTGTGTGATATAATGACGTCCCGGTCGAGTCTGGATCTCGACCTCGAGGAGGACACCGTGAAATCGATCTCAATCCGGACGACGGCTCTCCTCGTGATCGCCGTGGGCCTCTGCGGCGCAGCGTGGGCCAGCGGCGGCAAGAAGGTCAGCAAGGACGCGCCTCAGGAACCCCCCGCCAAGCTCCAGTGGCTGTCGTACGGCGAGGCCTTGGAGCGCGCGCGCACCGAGGACAAACACATCCTGATCGACTTTTGGACGACGTGGTGCGGCTGGTGCAAGGTCATGGATCGCAAGACCTACGCGGACCCGACCGTGGTCACGATGCTCAACGACAACTTCATCATCGTCAAGCTCAACGCCGAGTCGTCGCGCAAGTTCCCGGTGGGCGACCGTCAGATGTCGGGCGCCGATGTCGCCAAGCAGTACGGCGTGCGACAGTTCCCGATGACCTGGTTCGTCAAGCCGGACGGTGAGCGGCTGGCGAACATCCCCGGCTTCATTCCTCCCGAGCGCTTCATCAAGGCTCTCGAGTACGTGCACGAGCGTCGCTACGAGCAGCAGGAAGCGCGTCAGGCCAAGGAACAGCAGTAGGCTGCAGGCGCCGCGCCTCCAAGGTGCGACGCGTGCCATCCGAGCCTTCGGTCACGCGGACCGACGCGTGATCCGTTCCATGCCGTTCATGTACGGGCGCAGCGCCTCCGGCACGAGCACGCTGCCGTCCGCTTCCTGATAGTTCTCGAGGATCGGAATGAGAATGCGCGGTGACGCGATCACCGTGTTGTTCAGCGTGTGGCAGAAGTGCACCTTGCCGCCGGCGCCGCGATAGCGCAGGTCCAGCCGGCGCGCCTGGTAGTCGTGGAAGCGCGAGGCGCTGTGTGTCTCCGAGTAGGCGTCGCGCGACGGCATCCAGGTCTCCAGGTCGAACTTCTGGATCTGCGGGCGTCCGAGATCGCCGCCGCACACGTTGACCACGCGATACGGAAGCTCCAAGCGTTGCAGCAGCTCTTCGGCGTTGGCGAGGATGGCTTCGTGCCAGCGCAGCGACTCGGCTTCGTCGTTGCGACACACGACCACCTGCTCGACCTTCTGGAACTGATGGATGCGATACAGCCCGCGCGTGTCCCGCCCGTACGTTCCCGCCTCGCGACGGAAGCACACCGACATGCCGGCGTACGTCTTGGGAAGCTCGGCTTCGTCGAGGATCTCCGAGGCGTGGTACGACGTCACCGGCACCTCGGACGTGCCGATGAGCGACAGCCCGTCGCGTTCCACCTGATACGCCTGCTCTTCGCCGCCGGGGTAGTACGCCGTTCCCGTCATCGCGATGGGGCGCACCAGGTGCGGCACCAGCATGGGCTCGAAGCCCTTCGACTGGATGTGGTCGAGCGCCATGCGCAACACGGCCATCTCCAGGAGCGCGCCCGCGCCGCGCAGGAAATAGGTGCGCGCCCCAGCGAGCTTGGCGGCGCGTTCGAAGTCCAGGATTCCCAGCTCCAACCCGAGCGCCACGTGATCCTTGAACTCGAAGTCGAACTCGCGCGGCGTGCCCCAGCGGCGCAGCTCGACGTTGTCGGCGTCGGTTTCGCCCTCGGGGACGTCGTCGGCCGGGATGTTGGGAACGTGCAGCATGAGCGCGTCGAACTCTTCCTGCAGCTGCTTGAGATCCTCGGACATCTGCTTGATGCGTGCGACGAGCTCCTGCATCTCGGCGATGCGCTGCGCGCGCGCAGCG
>JBFJHN010000699.1:0-1836 GCA_041613275.1 Candidatus Krumholzibacteriia bacterium
CGGCGAGCTGCCGCTCGGCGGCCACGAGGTCCGGACGTCGCACGAGCAGATCGGCCGGGATCCCGGCGGGCACGTCGGCCAGGATCGTGCGCAGCGAGTCCGCGCCGTCGAGCGTCGCGGCCGGGTAGCGTCCCAGCAGGATCTCGAGCTGGCGGCGCGCGCGGTCATGGACGGCGCGGCGACGCGCCAGTAGCGCTTCGGCGTCGGCCAGGTTCGAGCGTGCCAGGCGGACGTCCAACGAGGGTCGGGTGCCCTGGTCGAAGCGCTGGCGCACGCTCGACAGCGCACGCCGAAAGCTCTCCACCGTCTCGCGCGCCAAATCCATCTGTTGTCGCGATTCGCCGAGCGCGAAGTAGGCCCGCGCCGTTTGTCCGGCCAAGGACAGGCGCGCGGCCTGGGCGTCCGCCCAGGCCGCCTGCGCGTCGGCGAGCGCCGCCGAGCGTGCGCTGCGCACGCGTCCCCACAGGTCGATCTCCCAGCTGGCATCGAGCGACGCGCCGTACGTCGTCGACGTCGACGTGGGAATGGGCGTGCCGATGAAGTTGCGACGATCGCGCGTGCGCGAGGCGTTGGCGTTCACCTGCGGCAGGCCGTCGGCTCCGGCCAGCTGCGCCTGGGCCAACGCCGCATCCACGCGCACCACAGCCGCGCGCAGGTCGTAATTGTGGACCAGGGCATGGTCGATCAATCGATCGAGCGTGGTGTCGCCGAAGGCGCTCCACCACGGAGCCGAGCTCCCGGCTCGAGCTGCGCCCGTATCATCCGGGGAGTGCGGCGCGGTCCACTGCGGCGCAGGCTCGAAGTCGAACGTCGGCTGCTGGCGAGGCGGTGGGCTACCGCAGCCAACCAGCGTGAGCGCACAGACGGCGCCCAACGGTTGCGCCAGCCGTCGTGATCGTCGGCGTGGCATCACGATGACCTCCGTGCTCGCCGAGTTCGTGTGAATCGCGAGCGTGAGCTTCGCGAGCGCGTCTTGCGTGAAGATGCGCGTCGGGTCGTGCCGTTGCCGGAGCGCTTGCGCGCGCCCCCGGCGCGCTGCGTCGGCAGCGACGCGGCGCGCATCCCTGCAGTGAGAAACGGCACCAGGCGTTCGAGCGTTGCCTCCACGTCGTACGGATCGCACGCTCCCCCGGAGAGCGCGCAGAGGCGTTCCGGGTCGGCGAGCGTCTGGGCCATGGCGCCGATCAGAAAGTGCATGCGCCAGTGCAGCTCACGCCGGGGCAGGTTGGGGAGCGCCCGAGCGAAGGCGCTCTCGAACCGCTTTCGCACCGTGTCGAACTGCTGCACGAAGATGGCGTGTGCGTGTGCCTCGGGTGCGCTGTGGATGCGTCCGTACAGACGCATGGCGCGCTCCACGTGTTGGTCGCGCGCGCCCCGGGCGCGAAACGGTGGGGCCACGAACGCCGTAATGATGGCTTCCAGGTCGGGCTCGAGGTCTGGGGCCTCCAACGCGTCGAGCGCGAGCAGACGCTCGGCGTTCACCGGGCGCAGGAAGCGCTCGAAGACGGCGGCGATCAGGCCGTCCTTGGTGCCGAAGTGGTAGTTGACCGCGGCCAGATTGACGCCGGCCGCCGCGGTGATCTGGCGCGTCGAGGTGGCGTGGAAGCCGCGCTCGGCGAAGAGCGTCTCGGCTGCATCCAGCAGGCGCTGCTTGCTGTCGGCGGAAACGGTCACGCGGGCCTCGATTCAAACGAGTGTTTTAAACGTACGTATGAAGCCCTGAGAGGTCAAGGGGACCCGGGCGCCGGGCGCAGACGTACACCAGGACGTGCAAAGCGCCTCCAGAGGTGTTTGGGGAATCCCCGGCCCGGGACCCGTCGTCCGGGTCTCGTCTCC
>JBFJHN010000700.1:0-1835 GCA_041613275.1 Candidatus Krumholzibacteriia bacterium
CATGCAGCACGACATGACGTTCCCGAACGGACAGAAGGTGTCGTTCCCCGTCAACGGAACGGGAGCACATGCGTTGGACGGGCACGCCGTGATGGAGTTCAACTGGTACGACGTCGATCCGCGGCTCCCCGACGCCGCAACCACAATCGTGCGCATCTACAATCGGCAGATGCGGCGCTGGGAGTGCATGTTCCTCACCAATCGCTTCAACAATATCTTGTATTTCGGAGGCGTGCGCGAGGGCGACAAGATCGTCCTGCACCAGTTCGACGCCGACAGCGCGGATTCGCCGATCAGCTACTGGACCTTCCACGACATGAAACCGGACGGGTACGGTTGGTATGCCAACACCAGCCGCGATCGCGGGAAGACGTTCGAGAAGACCTGGATCATCGCCGCCACGCGGCGCGCGCCCTCCGACCCGTGAACATGCGCGTTGCGCGTTGACGTAGGCCGGTGCAGCGTGGACATTCCGGGTGAGACGCCCCGACGCCGGGTCGGGCGACGTGTGTCCGGACGCGGGCGTCGTCCTGCGACGCCGGGCTTGAATCGTGCTACCCGGCCTCGTAGAATCGCGCTCCCGGCACGCCCGCGAAGGTGGTCTCGAAAGCCGCACGTTATCAAGGATTTGCTCGCTCGAGCCCAAGCGTGTGCGGCCCGCTCCAACGAAACACGAAGGATTCTCCATGGGAACGTCCCACGCCGTCTCCGCCACGACCAACGACCAGCTGCTCACCTGGGTCGACAAGATGGCCGCGCTCCTGAAGCCGGACCAGGTGCGCTGGTGCGACGGCTCCGATGACGAACTCCAGGAGATGCTAAAGCTCCTCGTCGACACCGGAACCGCAATGTGGCTCAACCCTGAGCTGCGTCCCAACAGTCTATTGATCCGCTCCGACCCCGCCGACGTCGCCCGCGTCGAGGACCGCACCTACATCTGCTCGAAGAACAAGGACGACGCCGGCCCCACGAACAACTGGCGCGACCCCGACGAAATGAAGCGCACGATGCACCAGCTGTACGACGGCGCCATGGTCGGCCGAACGATGTTCGTGATTCCGTACTCGATGGGTCCGATCGGTTCGCACATCGCCAAGATCGGGGTCATGGTGAGCGACTCGGCCTACGTCGTGGCCAACATGCATCTGATGACACGCGTGGGAACGCGCGTTCTCGAGGTGCTGGGCAACAGCAGCGACTTCGTGCGCGGGGTCCACTCGGTCGGCTATCCGCTGGATGGACCGAAGAAGGCCGATCTTCCCTGGCCGTGCGATTCGAAGAACAAGTTCATCACGCACTTCCCCGAAACACGCGAGATCCTCTCGTACGGCTCGGGCTACGGCGGCAACGCCTTGCTCGGGAAGAAGTGTCACGCGCTGCGTATTGCCTCGGTACAGGCTCGCGACGAGGGCTGGTTGGCCGAGCACATGCTGATCTTGAAGCTCACCAATCCGAAAGGCGACGTGAAGTACGTCGCTGCAGCGTTCCCATCCGCGTGCGGCAAGACCAACCTTGCGATGATGAATCCCACGATTCCGGGTTGGAAGGCCGAGACCATCGGCGATGACATCGCGTGGATGAAGTTCGGCGACGACGGGCGCCTGTACGCCATCAATCCCGAGGCCGGTTTCTTCGGCGTGGCGCCGGGAACTTCGATGCACAGCAACCCGAACGCCATGCGCACCTTGCACGCCAACAGCATCTTCACCAACGTCGCGCTCACGCCGGACGGTGACGTCTACTGGGAAGACATGCTCGAGACGAAGCCGCCGCATCTGATCGATTGGCTGCGTCGCCCCTGGACGCCCGATGCCAAGCGTCCCGCCGCGCACCCG
>JBFJHN010000701.1:0-1822 GCA_041613275.1 Candidatus Krumholzibacteriia bacterium
GCTGCCGCCCGCCGAGGAGAACTGAGGCATCCCCGCGAACCGCGCCGCATTCTGTAACGATGTGGGCCCGCGAGGTGCGCATGCGTAGACGTGCAGCCACGTTCCTTCTCGTCGTCGTGAGCGCGTTGGGTACCGTGGCGCTGGTCGACGTGGTGTTTCTCCTGGTGCGCGGCCCCGTGCGAACTCTCGAGAACTTCTACGAGCCCCACCCGCAGTTCGGCTACCGGATGCAGCCCCATGCGGAGTTTCTCTTTGCGAGTCCCTACCACGGCTACAGCGCCCGCGTGCGTACGAATGGGCGCGGCTTGCGCGACGATGATGTTACGGTTCCCAAACCAACGGGTGTGTTTCGCGTCCTGCTGTTGGGCGATTCCGTGACGGCAGGCCTCGAGGTCGACAAGGAGGAGTCCTTCGAGGCGGTGTGCGAGAAGCTCTTGAGCGTATCCGGCCCGGTCGAGGTGATCAACGCCGGCGTGCGCGGCTACAACCTGGACAACATCCTGCTGTTCTTCGAGAACGAGGGCGCATCCTACGAACCTGATGTCGTTCTGTATCTTTTCGTCGAGAACGATTTGAAGTCGGCCGCCGAGTCGAATCCCAACACGCTCGATCCGTCACGCGGCTTCACGCTGCGTGGCGTGATCGGCCGCCTGGCGGCGTACTCGCACGTGACGTACCGGCTGATGTATGCACATCAAACGCTGCAACTGCGCCGCGAGCGCGACCGCGAGCCGGAGGACGTGCGCACGGTCAACGTGCCCCACGGCCTGTACGAAATGCTGCGCAACCCGCGTTACGTCGACGGGCCCGCGTACCGCTTCACGGCCGAGCGCATCGCCGTTCTGCAAAGCGTCTGCGAGGCGGCCGGCGCGGACTTCCTGCTCGGGGGAGCACCGCACCAGGTCGAGATCGATCCCGAGTCGCAAGCCTGGTGGAATCGTTATCTCGCCGGGGACCTACGGCTGAACTTCGACGGCGTGCGCGACTATCTGGATTGGGTTGCAGCCTACAAGAGGCTGCAGCGTTTCGACCCGGTGCCTGCGTTTCGCAGCAACTGGCAGCCCGGCGAATCGTACTGGTTCCACAAGGACGATCATCTCAACGCACGCGGGCACCGGCTCATGGGCGAGCAGCTCGCCCGGCACATCGAGGCCATGCCGCGCTTCGAAGCCTGGAAGAGCGCACGGAGCCGCTGAGCTTGCAGTCCGGCCGTCGCGCGAAGCCCAACGGTCGAGTGGAGCTCGCGCTTCATGCTACGGCCGCACGAGGACAAACTTGCGCGTCAAGCGCAACGGTGCAGCTTCGAGTCGCACGAAGTAGACGCCTCGCGCCGTGCGCAGGCCTTGCGTGTTGCGGCGATCCCAAACGTGGACATGCAGTCCGGGGCCGCGCCGACCCAGGTCGAGCGCGCGAATGAGGCGGCCGCGCACGTCGAAGACGTCGAGACTCACCGCAGCGTGCGGCTGCGCCGTGACGAAGCGCAGGTGCACCTGTCCTTCAAGCTCGAGCGGCGGCGCGAGCGTGGCGTGCGCCGTCCCGGCCGTCCGCACCAGAACGGCAGCGGACGTAGAGACGTTGCCGCGCGTGTCGACGAGCTGGATGCGGTACGCATAGCCCCGATCCGGCTCGACGTCCTCGTCCCAGTACGACATCGCGGGTTCGGGCTCGAGCCCCGTGGCCGTGCGTGGGACGTACGTGTCGTTCGAGCCGGCGGAGCGTTGCACGAACACGGATGCGATGTCGCGACGAGCCTCCCGCGGAAGCTCCCACGCGAGCCGCACGCCTTCTGAAGTCGCATGCGCTTCGAGGTTGGCGATGGCCA
>JBFJHN010000702.1:0-1801 GCA_041613275.1 Candidatus Krumholzibacteriia bacterium
CCGGCGAGCGTCCGCTGCAGCGAGTCGTGGGCGCTCAGCAGCGCATCCCAATCGCCACACGGCATCGCCCGCTCGACGAGTACCCCGAACGCCTGGCCAAGGTGTGCATCGAGATGGTCGCGGAAGCGCGCGCGCGCCGCGTCGTCCCGCGTCACCTCGTCCCAGAGAGCCAGAAGTCGCGCTCGATTGCCGTCGCGAAAGCGTCGCTTGTCGAGGATGGCGTGCAGCAGCAGCGTCAAGAGCTCGTCCTCTGGCGCCAGGACGTAGGTCGGGCCTCGCCGGCGCCTTCCTTCGAGGCACGCCTCGACGAGATCGAGCTGCAGGTGGCGGACCGGGCTGCCGTAGTGGAGCCGCGTCACCACATCGAGCTTGATCCAGCATCCGGCCTCGCCATCGTAGGCGAGAAAGAACCGGTGCGGAGCGTGACCCCATGCCGGCCACTCCGTGAAGCCGTGCCGCTGAACTGTCCGCGCGAACTTTGCGAGCGTTTCGGGCGCCACCAGCAGATCGATCTCCTGGATGGGCCGCCCATCTGCAAGCTCGTCGTAGCCGCGCAGCAGGCAATACTCGACCTCGGCGTCGTTCAGCGCCTCCAGGATCTGGAAGACCCGATGGGTTGTTGCGTCGACGATCATCAAAGCCTGCCTCCGGCCAGCGCTAGGCGGCGGTCTTGTGTCGCGTGATGGAGGGTTGCGATCTGCGCGCTTCGTTGAGCTTGCGTAATTGATACAGCATGAACATGAAGAAGCCGCTTGCGAGGATCAGCTCCATGACCTCGTTGTATTCTGACACCACGAAGTAGAACTGCCGCGGTGCTTCGAACAGATTTCTGTACATTCGCCAGATGAACAGCATCATGAAGTACGGCACCAGGGTCACGGGTGGAACCACCATCGCCAGAAACTGACGCATTCGCGGCTGAACGTTCACACGTAGGAGCAACAAAGGCAGCAGCGTGCCGTATGCGCCGACGACGAGCTGCAGCCACTTGAACGCGTAGCCCACTCCGTGGATGTTGTGGAGATTGGTCTCACCTTGTTTGTTGGCCTCGAGAAAACTCTCGGGAGTCGTCCAGCCAAAGAAGCGCTGTCCCCAGCTGACTTCTTCGCCCACCATGAACGTCAAACCCACGGCGACGATGACGTAGAGCAACGCGATGCCGCGGCGTCCCTCGCGCCACAGGCGTGTGACGATGACCACGCAGAGGACCAGGGCAAGCGCGTACAGCAACGCCTGGAACGATTCGGCGATCCGGTCCTCGCCCGTGAACCACTTATAGGTTTCTTTGCCCATGAGCGCCGTTGCCACACCCGTGACTGCGACGAGAAACGGTACGACCAGAAGCATGAGCATGCTGCGGTTCGAGATCCCCCAGGCAGCTGCACCAGACTCGACGAAACGATGTACAGCGCTGGCCATGCTCCGGGGGCGCGCATTGCGCCGGGACTCGATCGGAATCGATACGTCTTTCATGGGTGTCTCTCCTGTTGTCTGTACTCGAGGGCGTGGCCGGACTCGAGCGGCTCGGTGGATCCGGGTGTGCGCTTCGATGTAGCGTTTCAGCCGTGAGCGCGCGCACCGATCGCTTCGACGCACATCTGCTCGAGCTTCTCGGCGCTGCGTGACCAGAAAAAGTGCTTTTCGACGAAGGCGCGGCCTTCCGCGGCGAGGCGCCGCCGTTCTGCTTCGTGCCGCAGCAGGTTGATGACGCCTTGCGCGAATGCTTCTTCACCGTCCGCCACCGCGACGGGCGGCGGGCCCTCTCCATCCATGCGCACGCCTTCAGCCGCGACCGAGGTCG
>JBFJHN010000703.1:0-1799 GCA_041613275.1 Candidatus Krumholzibacteriia bacterium
GACAGCGGCGCAGGTGAGCCTGCGAATCTGGTCGCCTCGAGGAGAACCGGTCGTCACTCTGCTCGAGAACGTGGCGCGACCTGCGGGATTGAACCAAACCGATGCGTGGGATGGCCGGAACGGAAGGGGGAGAATCGTCTTGAACGACGTCTTCATCGCAGAGCTGCGCGTTCGCTACGCCACGGGAGCGAGCGTCCGACTGCTGCGTAAGATCGCCGTGGCACGGTGAGCCCGAAAAGCCGCGTCCCATGCGACCGCCGCTGGACGCGGGATGCGGGACGCGATAGGAGATCAAACGGCCCCGGACAACGTTGAAGGTGAAAATCACCCACAAAGCCGCCGGGGCCAAATTACCAAGAATTGGTAGCGGGGGCAGGATTCGAACCTGCGACCTTTGGGTTATGAGCCCAACGAGCTACCAGCTGCTCCACCCCGCAACAAAGCCGAGGCGACTCTAGGTCGCAAAAGCGGGCGTGTCAACCCCACCACTCTTGCGTTCTTCGCCTCCATACGCGACCCTTTCAGTGGCACCAGGAGCGTTCCGCACGTCGTGCGCAGCACTTGCGTACGGCGGATGGACGGGGAGTTCGAGACGGTCGCGTTGGCACTTGATCCCGAAACGCGCACGTCGTAGATTCCCGTCACTTTGCTGTGGGGCGCTGGTTGGCGCCGCGGCGCTCCCACCGGCTCGCGTCCGGAATCCTCGCGGTGACGGACGTGTTCAAGGTGATGGAAGGCGAGAGCAGGCTCGCCGCGCAGACAGGAGTCGAACGCCATGCGTTTCGAATCTGGAAGCTCCCTCACACAGTCGCGGCCCGTCGACGTGTATCTGGGTTTCGAGATCTACCAGGAGGCAGAGGACCGCTTCGTTGCCGTTCCGCAGGGCTGGGCCGGCGGCGAAGAAAACCAGCTCCACGCGCCCGACCTTCCCAGTCTGCGCAAGAAGATCTGGGACTGGTGGCACAACATCCTCGACTGATCCCCACCGGGGTCGCACCGATCGCGTGCGGCCGCTGATCCAACTCGAAGCGTAGATTCAGGATGCAGCGTCACGTTGCGGCGCTCTTCGTCGCTCGCTTCCACACGCCTCCGAAGGCGCGGAGGTTGCATGGAGACGTCCATGCGCACGGGGCGGCGTCCTCGCAATGCGACGACACGGTTGAATGCCGCGACTCGGTGGGATGCGATGACGTGGTCCGATGCGACGACTCGGGTGGTCTCGAAATGGTCCTGAAACAGATTCCAGGAATCCGAGCGGCGGGCGCGGCGCTGCTCCTCGTCCTCGGCGTCGTGGCGTTCGCCGCACCGTGGCGTTCGTGCAGGGCCGAACGCGACGACCCTGGCGACGTGGCATCGCGGCCGCGTGTCGCCGAAGGCTTCGAGCGCGCGCCGTATCTGCAGAGCTTGAGCGCGGATTCGGTCGTCATCGCGTGGATCGCAAGCGCGCCGGGCACACCGCTCGTCGACTACGGCCCCACATCCCAGTACGGCGCCACGGCGGCTGCGTCATCCGAGGGCCCGCGTCACGCCGCACGGCTTCGCGGCCTGCAGCCGGGCACGACGTACCACTATCGTGTGCGCGCCGGCGAACGCGTCCTGGCCGAGGGCGAAGACCTGCGCTTCACGACCGACGCCGGCCGGGCGGACCGCAGCTTCAGCTTCTTCGTCACCGGGGACGTGGGCGACCGGCGCGGACGCCAGGTGGTGACCGCAGCATCCATCCTGCGCGCGCCCGTGCGGGCGGAGCTGGGCATCCTGTGCGGCGACATCGTCTACAGCCGCGGCCGCTCCGAGGACTA
>JBFJHN010000704.1:0-1784 GCA_041613275.1 Candidatus Krumholzibacteriia bacterium
ACTGCGGCTCGACGCCGCCGACGGCGCAGAACAACGCCACCGCACCGTCCAAAACGCGCAAGCTGCGCTCGACCTCGACGGTGAAGTCCACGTGGCCGGGCGTGTCGATGATGTTGACCTGGTAGCCGCGCCAGTGTGCCGTGGTCGCGGCGCTGGTGATCGTGATGCCGCGCTCTTTCTCCTGCTCCATGTAGTCCATGGTCGCGGCGCCTTCGTGCACCTCGCCCATGCGGTGCGTACGCCCCGTGTAGAACAGGATGCGCTCCGTCGTGGTCGTCTTGCCGGCATCGATGTGCGCCATGATGCCGATGTTCCGGAGCTTGTCGAGTGCTTGCTGCTTTGCCATTTCTTTCTTTTCCCCGCGCCGCCCGGCCGCACGTTCCGAGTGAGTCGATACCGCCAAGAAAAATCCTCCGCCGGCAGACCCGTAGCGGAGGAGTGCTCCACTGCTACGGTTCCGTTTCCGGCCTGCAACAGTTTTCAATCGTCGCCTCGTGCGACCTTCGCCCGTACGACGGTGTCGCGCCTACCAGCGGTAGTGCGCAAACGCCTTGTTCGCCTCGGCCATCTTGTGCGTGTCCTCACGCTTCTTGACCGAGGGGCCTTCGTTCTTCTGCGCCAGCAACAGCTCGGCGGCAAGCTTCTCCGCCATCGAGTGCTCGCGCCGCTGACGCGAAAACTGGATGATCCAACGCATGGCCAACGCCGTCCGACGCACCGGCCGCACCTCGATGGGCACCTGGTACGTGGCGCCACCCACGCGGCGCGAAGCGACCTCGAGCGTGGGCTTGACGTTGTTGAGCGCCTGCTTGAACAGCGTCATCGCATCCTGTCCCGTGCGCTCCTGCATGAGATCCATGGCGCCATAGAACGTCTGCTCCGCCGTGCTCTTCTTGCCGTCCCTCATCAGGTAGTTGACGAACTGGCGCACGAGCGTGCTGCTGAAGCGCGGATCCGGATCCAGCTCTCGCTTCGGAATTCCTTTGCGTCTCGGCATGCGTTCCTCCGACCCGGTGGCGCGCTGCGCCCACTCGGGCCTCCGTCGAAACACTCAACTGGTGGTTGGGGTTGTTACTTGGGTCTCTTGACCCCGTACTTCGATCTCGCGTTGCGCCGGCCATCGACGCCGGCCGTGTCGAGCGTGCCACGAATCACGTGGTAGCGCACGCCAGGCAAGTCCTTCACACGGCCTCCGCGAATGAGCACGATCGAGTGCTCTTGCAGATTGTGACCCTCGCCTGGAATGTACGCCGTGACCTCGATGCCATTGGTCAAACGGACACGCGCGACCTTCCGAAGCGCCGAGTTCGGTTTCTTGGGCGTGGATGTGTAAACGCGGGTGCAGACACCGCGCTTCTGCGGGTTGGCGCGAAGCGCGGGCGACTTTCCAACGGCCTTCAACCGCTTGCGCCCTCTACGAATCAGCTGATTGATCGTCGGCAAACTTCGTACTCCGTTCCCTGGGCGGATCGCACGCATTCGCGCGCAAGTCGGCACCGCTCCGCCCGTGACCAGGCCAACTGCTGCCCGGCGGGTTGATGCAATCTCGTTCGAGAGGCCTCTGGTTTCGCAGGACACAACCTCCGGGCGCACTTTCGAGCGCCGTACGACCCCAGGGGGGCCATTAGGTCATGCGTGCCCTGGTTGAGTAGTCTTCCGAGGGGAAACCGACTCCCGAGGCGAGCAGGTAGTAAACACCACGCCTCGCGCCGAAAGCAAGCCCAAAAGACAGAGGGTGTTGGGGCGATCGCGCGGCTTCGGCGGGTGCCTTCTACGGCACGGGG
>JBFJHN010000705.1:0-1771 GCA_041613275.1 Candidatus Krumholzibacteriia bacterium
GGCCACGGGAGCACGTTTCGACGTGTGGTACTCCTCGGCGACGCCGAGCGGGATGGTGAGCACGTCGGTGCCGGCGAGCGTCCACACCTGTTCGCCGCCGCGCATGCTGGCGGCAATCTGCTTGGTCTCGGCCTGCCCCTTGTCGCGCAGCGCGCGCAGCTGCTCCTGGCTGGCGATGGTGGCCTTCTCGCCCACGCCGTCGCCCGAGCCGAGCTTGCGATCCGAGGTGAAAGCGTTCAGGCGACCGAGGAAGACGTTCACGTACGTCGGGTTGCCGACGCGCGCGGCGAGAACGTTGTGACGCGCCGAGAACCCGAGCGTGAAGTTGATGGGCACGCCGTCCTTGCGCAAGCGCCGCATGGCCAGCAGACCCTCGGGAGTCAGCGGCAGCTTGACGATGAAGCGCTCGGGACAGATGGCGTAGAAACGCTTGGCGTACAGCACGGCAAGCTCGATGTCGTGGGCGAGGTCGGTGTGCTCCTCGACGCTCACGAAGGCATCGAACTCTTCGACCAGTCGGAGCCCGTGCCAGGCGTTCAAGACGAACGCCGTCTCGAGAACCAGCATGTCTTCGGAGATGGAGCTCTCGCGAGCGCGCAGCTCCTTGGCGGTGTCGCGCACCAGCTGATCGTACTGACCGCGCTGCACTTCCTTGTTGAGCAGCGTGTTGTTCGTGGTCAGCGCGCTGAACTCACGCTTCCAGAGCTTCTGGATGCCTTCGACGTCGCCGGTGTCCAGCCACAGCTCGCTTCCCGCCTTGCGCACGGCTTCCCAACGCGCGTCTGCCGCAAAGCTCTTCTTGCCGAAGCTCGGCTCGAAGTCGCGCAGAACCCAGGCGTGCATGTCGCTTCCGAGCGCGTTTGCGAGCTGCTGTGTTGCCGAGGAATGGATCATGACGATGGCCTCCCTGATCTGCGTCCTGATTCTCCGAGTGGTCGGGGCGCGTCCACGGTCGCGCGGCGCCAGTATGGCACACGCGCTCGGGCGGCACCAAATGTCGATCGCGCCCGTCACGCGGGCCTGGCTCGACCCGTGCTTCGTCGCCGGGCTGCATTGCGCGGGCGAATGCGGTACGTGCATCGGCGGGCTCCGTCGAGGAGATGTTCGCGCCGCTCGAGCGCGACGTCCGGTCCGAGAGCGGCCTGGAACAGCTCCTGCTCGCCGGCGCACAGGCCGCTGCACGCCTGTGCGGCGACACAGATGGGACAGTGGTTTTCGACGAGCGTGAAGCTGCCGTCCCGTTGGCGCGACCACTCGGCCATGTAGCCCTCCTCGCTGCGCAGCCGGGTGAGCGCGGCGACGCGGCGCGCGAGCGGCGCATCGTGGGGCGGCAGGCGCTCGCGGTAGGTGCGCACCTGGTCGCGCGTGCGACGGCGGATGAGCCGGTCGAGGCCTGCGGCTCCGAAGATGCGGCGGACGCTCGTGATCATCTCCACGGTGAGGTCGGCATAGCCTTGCGGGAAGCGCGCGTCGCCGGCGGGTGTGACGCGCCAGATTCTTCGCGGACGTCCGACCCCGTGGCGCTCCTCGTCGAAGGTCACCCAGCCGGCGTCGCGCAGGCCGTCGAGGTGCTGGCGCACGGCCATCGGAGTGAGCTCGAGCTTGGACGCCAAACGTGCGGCCGCTTGCGGGCCGCGCGTCTTGAGCAGAAGCAGAATGTGCTCGCGACTGCGCGTGGGACGTTCCGGAGCCATGAATCCACCCTACGGGGGCTCCCCGAATTAAGCAAGTCGAATATTGACTTTTCACCCGCCGCGGCGTTTCCTTGGAA
>JBFJHN010000706.1:0-1745 GCA_041613275.1 Candidatus Krumholzibacteriia bacterium
AGCGTCTTGTGTGGGTAGGCCTGGTGCCCAACGTCCCAGACGATCTGGTCGCGCGGCGCGTCGAAGACGTGGTGCACGGCGAGCGTGAGCTCGACGGCGCCCAGGCTCGCGCCCAGGTGTCCGCCTTTCTTGCTCACGACGGTGATGATCTCGTTGCGGATCTCGTCGCCCAGCTGCTCCAGCTGCGGGAGTGAGAGCGACTTGAGATCGCGCGGGCTGTCGATGGAATCCAGAATGCGTGTGGACAACAAGAATCCTTCGGGGCTCGTCGGCAGTGCGGTGCGTCCCGCCGACTTCGGACCCGGCGCCGCTGTGACGCCGCGGTCGCGATCCAACGCCTCGACCCAACCCCACCGCGACGCGGCCGTCGCACCAACCACGGGTGCACGAAGTCGGGGTCATTATCCGTGCGTGCCCGCGCGGGGTCAAGCGCCGAGCCGGGACCTCCGCAGGCGGCGCGGGCTCAGCGCATGCGGGTCTCGATGTAGGTCCCGAGCGCCTGCAGACGTGCCGCACGCGGCCAATCGGCGAGGGCCGCGTGCGCCCGCGCAATGCGCTCGTGTGCCAGCTCACGAGCGCGCTCGACGCCGTACAGCGCCGGGTAGGTCATCTTGCCGGCGCCCTCGTCCTTGCCGGCCGTCTTGCCGAGGGCGCTCGACGCCCCCACCACGTCCAGCACGTCGTCGACGATCTGAAAGGCCAGGCCCAGGTCGGCGCCGACGCGCCCCAGTGTCTCGAGCTCGGCACGCGAGGCACCCGCGCTGATCGCCCCGCACAGCACGGCGGCGCGCAACAAGGCCGCGGTCTTGGCGCCGTGGATCGCCTCCAGCCGTTCCCGCGTCGGTGCGCGGCCTTCGGATTCCAGGTCGAGCGTTTGGCCGCCGACCAGCTTGCGATGGCTGGCGGCATCGGCCAGCGTACGCGCGGTCTGCAGCGCGCGCGCCGTGTCGCGCCATTCCGCCGTGAGCAGCACCTCGTAGGCACGATTCAACAGAGCGTCGCCCGCCAGCACGGCCGTCGCCTCACCAAACTTGGCGTGACACGTCGGCTGGCCGCGACGCAGCGTGTCGTCGTCCATGCACGGAAGATCGTCGTGAACCAGCGAGTACGAGTGCACCAGCTCCAAGGCGCAGGCCACGTCGAGCACCGGCTCACGACCGTCCGGCTGCACCATGTCGTGCGTCCACAGGCACAGGATCGGACGCAGACGTTTGCCGCCCGACAAGGTGGCGTAGCGCATGGCCTCGAGCAGCGTTTCCGGTCCCTCGCACAGCAACGCGTCGAGCCGGGCGTCGACGCGCGCCCGCGCCTGACGCATGGCGCCTTCGAGATCCAGGGTCTGCTCGCGTTCAGTGGCCATGCGTTCAACCCGATTCGGGTGGCTCGAACGGCTGCGTTTCGCTGCTTCCGTCCACTTTCTCCAACAGCTTTTCGACGCGCAGCTGCGCCTTTTCGAGCAGCGTGTTGCAGTGCGTACCGAGCTTCAAGCCCTCTTCGAAGAGCGTGATGGCGCGATCCAGCGGCACCTGCTCCGACTCCAGCTCGCGCACGATACGGTCCAGCCGTTCCATGGCCGCTTCGAAATCCGGCGGCTCCTGGGAAGCGGTCATGTGGTTGACTCCTTCGATCCCGACGGCGGATCGACGCGGGCGCGTTCGACACGCGCCGCGGCGACGCCGTCCGCGAAGTGGATGTGCAAGCTCTGGCTTGCATGTGTGTGCGCCGCGCGCGCGACGAGCTGCCGG
>JBFJHN010000707.1:0-1739 GCA_041613275.1 Candidatus Krumholzibacteriia bacterium
CGGCACGACGCGAGCGAAAGTGTCGGGGCAGGAAGTGCTCGACATCGACCGCCTCGAGGGCGAGCTGGTGTGGCTGGATGACGATGGCCTGGTGATCGAGCGCCCGATTCGTCACCTCGATCAGACGATCGGTTGGCTCATCATGAAGGCGAGCCGCGACGACATCGAGGCCACCGTGCGCCGTGCGCAGCGCGATCTCACACTCGCCGGCATCATCGGGACGCTTCTTGCCATCGCAGCCGTGAGCATTCTCGTGAGCGTCAGCCTCAAGCCGCTTGCAGAGCTGCGCCGCGGTCTGCAGCGCATCGGGTCGGGGGATCTTCGCGCCCGCGTGAAAGTTGCTTCGCGTACGGAACTCGGCATGCTCGCGAGCATGGTCAACTCCATGGCCGAGGGCCTGGAGAAGGCTCAGGCCAAGCTCATCCAGAAGGAACGCATGGACCTGGAGCTGCAGCTCGCCCATGAGCTGCAGTTCATGCTGCTGCCGCAGGGCGTGAAGCCTGCCGCCGGCTATGCGCTCGAAGCGCACTATACGCCGGCCCTCGAAGTGGGCGGCGACTACTACGACGCGTTCCCGCTGGACGACGAGCACGTTGCGCTTGCGATCGCAGACGTGAGCGGCAAAGGCGTTCCGGGGTTGGTCATCATGTCGATGTTGCGCACGATGCTGCGTACCATCGCTTCGCCTCAGCGGGATCCCGTCGACGTCATGGTTGCGGCGAACGAGATGCTTCGTGGCAGCATGAAGCGTGGCATGTTCGTCACGTGCCAATACGGCTTGCTGAACACGCGCACGCACACTCTGCGCTACGCCAGTGCCGGCCACTGTGCCCCAATTCATTTCGGCCGTGGTGCGCCGCGATGTGCACCTGCGCTCGGCAAGCCGATCGGTTTGTTCCCCGAGAGCCTGTTCCGAAAGAGTCTCGAGCGCCACGACATCGCGCTCGAGCCCGGCGATGCCCTGCTGTTCTACACCGACGGGTTGGTCGAGGCACTGAATCGTCAAGGTGGCCAGCTTGGTCTCGAACCTGTCTTGGAGCGCTTGCGTGCATGGGCCGCCGATTCCACGGGCTCAGTGGTCGACATGCTCGCCGAGTGCGTCGTGACGCATCGCGGCAGCCAGCACGCCAGCGACGACCTGACGATGCTCTCCTTGCGGCGTCGTGTGCGAAAGGCGCCCGTACTGGCGGAGGTCATGGAATGATCGTCATGCGGAGCATCGACTTCGCGTTGCGCCAAGCCGAGTTTGCGCGGCTTGGAAAGCAATCCGCAGGTGCGGATGACGACTTCACACGCGTCGTCCAGACGGCCCAGTCGATCGGCTTCAACAAGCTCGTGCTGGTCGGCGGCAAACGTCGCGTGTGGACACGAGAGGCGACGCCAGCGAACGGGAAGAAGGCGAAATCTCGTCGGAGGCGTACGACCGAGACCCTCTTGGATATTACGGAAGTTCTCCACACGTGGCGCGTGGACAACGCGGCCCCGATCTACGACGGAACGTTCGAGCACAACGCGGACAGCGTTTACCAGGTGTCGTGTTACGCGGCGCTCGCGCTTGCGACGTTTGGAGCGTTCGGCCATGACCTGCTGGAGCTCCGTCTCGCCATTCACGAGATCTGCGCCAACGTCGTCGAGCACGGTCTACGACACAAAGCCACCGGCAAGATCCATCTCCACCTGGCGTTCAAGAAAGACACCATCGATGGCTACGTGCAGGACAGCTGTGACCCGTTCGATCC
>JBFJHN010000708.1:0-1647 GCA_041613275.1 Candidatus Krumholzibacteriia bacterium
CTTCACCGGGCGAGGACGCTCGTACGCTTCCCAAAGCGTGCGCTCGCCCAGCTCCCACACCATCAGGAAGTGGCCACCGACCACCTCGGCGGTCTTCAGCCGCACGATGTTCTTGTGGTCCAGACGCGAGATGATGCGCACCTCGTTCCGGAAGGCGGCATTGTTCTCGTTGGACACCCGCTGGGAGAAGAGCTTGAGCGCCACCCGGACGCCCTCGACCGTGTCGTAGGCTCGATACACGTTGGCGAAGCCGCCGCTGCCCAGCAGCTTCTCGATGCGGTACTTGTGCAGCATGTCGCCGCGGCGCGGCTGCGCCCTGGCAAGGCGCGATCTCGTCGATGGGTGCATCGGCATCCGAGTCGAGTTTTGAAGATGAGGTACAGTCGCACGCGGGGTGACCCCGGGGCTGCCTGGATCATAGCGCAAACGCCCGCGCCGCCGCCCCCTCCCATCGCTCCGCAACATGCAATTGTCGGCCCAGCGGATCACGCCGGGGTGCCCGTACCGCCCGGGGCTTGTTTACACTGGAAGCGGCCGTTCGAGGGAGATTCCATGCCTTTCCAGCGGGTCACAGCGACGCTTCTGATGATCGCGTTTGCTGCGTCGGCGATCGCGCAGCCTCCGGAGGGAGCGTCGCGCGGGGTCTTCGACGCGATCGAGGCTGCCTGGCGTGCGGGCGACGCAGGCGCCCTGACGCGGCACTTGGGCGCGCACGGCGTGTCGATCGGACTGCCCGAGGTCGAACCAGCAGGCGGCCATTTCTCGCGCAGCCAGAGCTTCTACATCCTGAAGGCACACTTCGAGGCCACACGCATTCAAGAGTTCGAGTTCGAACACGTCCGCGAAGCGGAGCAGGACGCTCGGGTGGCGCTGGGGCTGGCCAACCGGCGCTACCGCGGGCTCGGCGACGGTCGTGTGGTGCGGGACCGGGTCTTGGTGGTTCTCGGGCGCGAGGGCACGCGCTGGGTCGTCGCGGAGATCCGCGCCCTGCGTTGAGCCACGCCACGTCCTTCCACGAATCGGGTGGATGCGCATGTCCGGGTTCGGCATCGTCGTCGGTGCGGCCGCTCTCGCCGCGCTTCTCTGGGACGTCAGCGCGGCGAACTCGTTGGGCGTCCCCTGGCGGAGCGCCCTGCTGGTGGCGCTCGTCGCTGCGGGCGTGCTCCGGGCGCGCACGACCTCACCCGGTGGCGGCGTCTCACGCACCATGTTTCTGGTGGGCTTGCTGTCTTTCTCCATCGCGCTCGGCCTGCCGTTTTTCACGCGGACGCCGCAGCCCGAGGCGTGGCAGGCCGCCGAGGAGGCGCGCATCCGCGCGCGCTACGACGTCGTATCCGCGCGTGTCCTGACGCTCGAGCAGGTCGCCCGCGGTCTGGGCGACGCCGTGTACGCGCGCGTCGACTCGCTGCGCGGGGTGAGCTCCGAGCAACGCGTGCGCCTGTTCCAGTGGCTTGCAGCGCAGGTCGACGACGCCCTCGACGGCGCTCCCGCCGACGTCCCCGACCTCGGCGTGCAGGTCTTCGACGCTTCCGGAGAGCTCCTGGCTTGGGCGGGATCGGTGCGCGCGGAAGGCGCCAGCACGCGGATGACGCGTTTCGGCCGCGGCTCGCGCGAGCTGTACTTCAGCCGCGCCGGCGTCTTCACCGC
>JBFJHN010000709.1:0-1638 GCA_041613275.1 Candidatus Krumholzibacteriia bacterium
TCCTCGCAGCAACGCTCCTGATGATGGCGCTCGCGGTTCCGGCCGCGGCGCAGAACATCGCCGATCTCGAGCCGGTCGAAATCATCGTCGACCGTCCAGGAGATCTTCCACCCGTCGTCGACGATAACGTGCGCATTCGCGTACGGGTGACCAATCATGGACCGGACATCTACGACGGGACGAGTGCGCCCAAAGCGTGGCGGTATCCCACGCTGCAGGGCGGACGCCTTTCCATCACGATCGACATCGACGAGCCCAGCAAGCCGGATCCGCACGCGACGCCCAGCCTCGCGGCGAGTACGACATTGATCGACAGCTTCGCGGTGAATATCGCGGTGAACGACACCGTCACGTTGGACTTCGGCGTGACCAGCTACGCGCCCAGCCGTGCGGGACTGCACGGCGTTTCGGCGCTCACCACGCCGGGCAGCGGCAACATCGACCCGGTTTCGGGCAACAATCTCTTGAACAGCTTCTTCGTGGTGCTGCCAGTGACGCCCGCGGTGGGCACGTCGGCTCTGGCATTCGTCGCGATCGCGTTGTTCTGGGTGGCGCGACGTCGTGGAGCGCGCAGTCGCCCACGTTTCGGGACGCCGCGAACTTAGAGCTCGCTCCGCAGCCCCCGCCTCTCGCGGGGGCTGCGACTTTTCACTTCCCGGTCGGCAGCATGGAACCGGGTGACCAGGAGGCATGGCGTGGCCGGTAATCCGGACGAGTACGTCAAGCGTGCCGAAGAGCTTCTCAAAGGCACGCGCTGGGAATCCGAGCTGCACGAGATTCAGGACGACATCCGCAACAGCCCGCAGGCGTTGTCGGGCGCCGAAGGTGAAGACCAACGCCTTCTCATCCTCTTGCGCACCTCAGAAATCCTCAACTCCATCTTGTCCTTCGAGGAAGTCGTGCCGCGTTTGATGGATCTCGTGATCCGCTGCTTGAACGCAGAACGCGGCATCATCTTCCTGCTGGACGCTTCGGGCGAGTTCCAGCCCATGGCGCAGGCCAACGTCGAATCCGACTGCGTGCAGGACGCCATGGAGTACAGCCAGAGCATTCTGAAACGCGCCGCCGAGGATCACATCCTGTGGAGCGGCAACGCAGTCACGGACCAGCGATTCTCGCAATACCAGAGCATCGCGTCGTACAACATCAAGAGCTTCATGTGTGTGCCGATCAAACGGCGCGGCAAGATCGTCGGCACGATCTACGTCGACAATCGCAGCCTCGAGAACTCCTTCCAGCAGCAGGATCTCGAGTTCCTGCGCATCCTGGCCAATCACGCCGGTGTGGCCATCGAGAACGCGCGCCTGCACGACAAGCTCAAGGCCGAGAACCTCAATCTGCGCAGCGAGATCAAGCGCTCCATTGGCGAGCGCATGATCATCGGCGAGGACCCCAAGCTCCGGCGCGTGCTCGAGATCATCGAGCGCGTGGCCGACTCGGACGCCACGATCCTCGTGACCGGCGAGAGCGGCACCGGCAAAGAGCTCATCGCACGCGCCGTGCATCAGAACAGCTCGCGCCTGGGTCAGGCGCTCGTGGCGCTCAACTGCGCCGCCATTCCCGAGAACCTGCTGGAGTCCGAGCTCTTCGGCCACGAGAAGGGTGCATTCACCGGCGCGGTCAAGCAGACGCCGGGCA
>JBFJHN010000710.1:0-1467 GCA_041613275.1 Candidatus Krumholzibacteriia bacterium
ATCGACGTGCAGCGCCTCGACGAAGCGAATATCGATGTCCGGTTCGCGGTCCAACGTGGCTCGAATCGGTCCCAGCTGGCGATCGACCGCGGCGGCGTCACCCGGCGAGGCGTTGAAGAGTCGGATTCCAACGATGCCGTGGAGATCGTAGTCGATGGCTCGCGGTTGACCGTCGCCGGCGGTTGCAACTGGGGCTGCCTCGACGGTCAGCACGGACGACTCGGTCGCATTGCTGCGTTGCATGACGTCTCCATTCTCCTGTGCGTTCGGCCTCATGCCGCGGTGGCTCGTTCGTTGACACGACCTGGCGAGAAGAGTCGGCGCAGGGTCGGCGCACCTCGCTGTTCGATGCACAGACGCAGAAGCGCGATGAAGTTTCCACTTCCCAGCTCCTCCGGCGTCAAACGGTTCGCCTCTTTCAGAGCCCGGTGCATCCAGCAGGTGTAGAAGAGAGGCTCGACGAGGGATGGCGAGAGGCCGACCCGCGCGCAATAGGATTCGGTTGCTTCGACGAGTAGCGGCTGCAGCGGCGATTCCGACAGGAAGTGGCTGCTGAACGTGCTCAGCCGACTGCGAACGCCACGGACGCGCCCGAGCATTGCATACGATCTCAAGAAGTAGAACAGATCCCACAGCGGCATGCCGCGCTGCTCTGCCGCCTCCCAGTCGAGAAACGCGACTCGGCCGTTGGGTCGCACGAGCATGTTCCAGGTCCCGGGGTCGCCGTGCTGAAACACGGCCGGTAACGGTTCTGGACTCGAAGCGATCCGCGCGATCTGCGTTTGGAGGAACGAGCGCTCCTCGGGCCGCAGCGCGTAGATGCTGCTCAAGCGATCGTACAGCCTGCACAGTGCCTCTGCCGCGCTGCGCGGCTCGACGTGCTGGGCCGTGCTCGCGCCCAAACGCGCCAGCCAATCGACGGCATCGCGTGCGTACCGACACGTCGCCGTGCCGTCGGTCTGCGCCTTGAACGGGCGACCGGCCATCATGCTCTCGCCGACCACCGCCAGACCACCGGGATGCCCCATGAAGAGCCCTTCCGGAATGTGCTCGCGGTGCTCGCGGTCGACTTCGCTCAGCTTCCGCAGCGCGCGGTACTCGTTCTCGAGTCGCCCGTTGAACGACGCGTCGCGCGTGACCTTCACCACCTGTCGCGGCGTGGATTCCGACTCGGGGAAGAGGAAGAACAGCGCCTTTTGCGAGCGATACACGCCGCGCGCCCACAAGCCCCAACGACTGGTCTCGATGTCCTCGCCGGCCATCCGCGCCAGCTGCCGCAGATACGCCGGAGGTGCGCTGGCGTCTTGTTCGGACCCGTTTCGCATCAGAGCGCCGACACGCCGCAGAAAGCGAGTCCCCAGTCCGTGGCGTACCAGGACGCGCTCGGCGCGCTTGACGACTGGAAGCTGCAGGCTCGGGGCATAGTGATTGTGACGCACGAAGTAATCGACGGTCTCGAGATCGTGC
>JBFJHN010000711.1:0-1432 GCA_041613275.1 Candidatus Krumholzibacteriia bacterium
GGCGGCACGCCGCCGCGCGATGCGCAAAGATCTCGACAACTGCGTGAATGCTGCTGCAACGGAGGCGGCGACCGTACGCCAGCCCCGTCGAGCACCGTTGAGGGCCAGGGTCCACCAAGCGAGAACCCGCTGCTCGTCTGAATCGCCTGTACGGATTCGGGCAATGAAGGCCATCCAAGCCGATTGCTGCTCGTTGAGAATGCTCTCTGCAAAATCGAGCCACGGCTCGCGAAGCGACGTCCCGAGTTCCACCAGTTGTTGCGATGCACGCGTGAGCCCTTCCGTGAATTCGCGCGCACGTTTTGCTGCGCGAGCGTACGGCTCGAGATCATCGTCTTCGGACTCGGACTCTTCTTCAACTTCGAGGGGCTCTCCACGCAGCGTGCGATCCAGTTCATTGATGGCCGCGTCGACGTTGTACTCGACGATCTCTTCCATGCGCTCCGCCTCGCCCCACATGCGAACGATTTCACGGCGAAGCGCGAGCGCCGCATCGGCCGCTTCGCTTCCAGCATGGACACGCAGCGCGTCAGCCACAGCCTGCTTGAAGGGAATCGTGCGCTTGGCGACGTTCGGCAGGATAAAAGATGTCGGTGGGCTGTCGATTTCGTGGATGGTGAAGTTCTCAGGCAAGGTTTGCACAAAGCCCTCGATGGCCTGCCACTCGCGTTCACCGAGATTCTGGAAAACCCTGTCCGACGAGACGACGCCTGGAATCGTTCGCAATTTGTGATCTACCGCGCGAGAGACGCGCCGTCGTATCGCCAACAGTGTCTTCTTCAGCGGTTCGAGGTCATCGACCTTGGTCGGCAACTCGCACGCTTGCGCGGCTTCCGCTCCGGCTGTACGAAAAGTCTCGTCGAGTTGCTGAAACGCGGAGAAGACGGTGCCCATGGTCGCACGCGCCGTTGAAACGACCACTTCCTTGCCCGACTCCAGGTGGCGCTTGCGCAACGCGATGACCGCGTGTCCGAGCTGAAGTCGATCGAGGGCCTCCGCATGCCACTCCGTCCAACGATCGCGCAGCCGCAGCGCCTTTGCGCGAAGCCCGTACGCGTCGTCGACGATCTCACGGTGTCTGCCACGAAAGAGACTCGTGCCGGCCAGACGAAGGTCCTCCTTCAAGATCCCGTGCGCAGCGGCTAGCGAATCTTCAGAAACCGAGTCGTCCACAAGGTCAAGATTCGCTACCTCCTCGAGAAGCGACTGCAACCGCGAAGTGATGCCCGCGAACTCGTTTACAATCTCAGTCGTGTCCTCGCCGTCCGCCTGCGCTTCTGTCGTTTCGTCCAGCTTCTCTTCGCCGTCGGCTCCGATTTCGCCCAAGCTATCTGTGAACCAAATCTCTGCTTCATCAAGCCCGAAGCGGGTCGAGTAGGCCTTGCGCTCGAGTGCTAATGCAGCGTGCGTCCAGGACGACACCGCCTGTTCA
>JBFJHN010000712.1:0-1402 GCA_041613275.1 Candidatus Krumholzibacteriia bacterium
CGGCACGATGATCTACAACCAGAAGGAAAGCGTCTTCACGGTGAAGAAGGGGCCGATCTTCGCCAATCTGATCCTGGCCGACGAGATCAACCGCGCGCCCGCCAAGGTGCAAAGCGCGCTGCTCGAGGCCATGCAGGAGCGCCAGGTCACCATCGGCGAGCACACGTTTCCGCTCGACCACCCGTTCCTGGTCCTGGCCACACAGAACCCGATCGAGCAGGAGGGCACCTACCCGCTTCCCGAGGCGCAGGTCGACCGCTTCATGTTGAAGCTGCGCATCGGCTATCCGTCGAAGCAGGAAGAGCGTCAGATCATGGATCGCGTTGCGGGGGATCAGATGCCGCAAGTGAACGCGATCATCGCGCCCGATCGCATTACGCGCGCGCAGCAATTGGTGACGCGCGTGTACATGGACGAGAAGGTCAAGGACTACATCCTGGATCTGGTGTTTGCGACGCGCGAGCCCGAACGCTACAAGCTGGACATCAAGCATCTCATCGCGTACGGCGCCTCGCCACGCGCCAGCGTTTACTTGGCGCTCGCCGCGCGCGCACACAGCTTCTTGCGTGGCCGTGGGTTCGTGACGCCGGAAGACGTCAAAGCCATCGGCCTGGACGTGTTGCGACACCGCGTGATCACGACCTACGAGGCCGAGGCCGAGAACGTGACTTCGGAAGACGTCTTGCAACGCATCTTCGACGTCGTCGAGGTGCCTTGATCGCAACGTTGCGCGACGCCGGATGCGGCGTCCCGACGCGCGAGGACGTCCCGACGTGCGAGGACCTGCTGGCGCGCGCGCATCCCGGAGGCACGAGAAAGCCGTGACCGCGTTCTGGAATCGTCTCAAGCCTGGCGGTGCCGACGGAGAGGCCGCCAACCCGCTGCAGCCGGGTGACGCGCTCGTTGCCCCGCGCGAGCGCAAGACCCGGACGGGCGCGCGGCTGCGCCGCGCCCGCCAGCGCCGTGCGCGCACGCAGGAGACGATCCCCGCCGAGGTTCTGCAGAAGGTCCAGCGTCTCGAAATCCAGATGAAAGCCCTGGTGAACGACATCTTCTCGGGCGAGTACCACGCGGTCTTCAAGGGGCGCGGCATGGAGTTCGCCGAGGTGCGCGAATACGCGCCCGGCGACGACATTCGCTCGATCGACTGGAACGTGACCGCGCGTCTGGGCGCGCCGTTCGTCAAGAAGTTCATCGAAGAGCGCGAGCTGACCGTCATGCTGGTCGTCGACCTGTCGGCCTCCGGTAGCTTCGGCTCGGGCTCACAGCTCAAACGCGAGCTGGCCACGGAGGTGTGCTCGATCCTGGCGTTCTCGGCCGTGCGCAACAACGACAAGGTGGGCTGCGTCCTGTTCACCGACGATGTCGAGCTGTTCGTGCCGCCGCAGAAGGGCCGGCAGCA
>JBFJHN010000713.1:0-1255 GCA_041613275.1 Candidatus Krumholzibacteriia bacterium
GGCCGGCGCACACGGGACCGTGCGGGGGGCGGAGTCGCACAACCGTCGGATTGCTTTCACTTTATAGGCAGGAAACGTCCGCCGCAAGGGCGCCGCGGGCTACTCGCCGTTGCGCAGGGGCCGGAGCACACGGCAAGGATTGCCGGCTGCAACGACGTTGTCGGGGACGTCGCGTGTGACGACGCTGCCGGCGCCGATGATGGCGTTGCGGCCAACGGTGACGTTCGACAGGATCGTGCAGCTCGTCCCGATGGACGCGCCCGCGCGCACGCGCGTGGGCTCGACCTTCCAGTCCGCTTCCGTTTGCAGCTGGCCGCCGGCGGTGGCACGCGGAAACTTGTCGTTGATGAACGAGACGTTGTGTCCAACGAAGACGTCGTCTTCGATGTGCACACCTTCGCAGACGAACGTGTGGCTGGAGATCTTGCAGTTGCGACCGATGACGGCGTTCTTCTGGATCTCGACGAAGGCGCCGATCTTCGTGTTGTCGCCGATCGTGCAGCCGTAGAGGTTGACGAAGTCGAAGATCTTGACGTCGCGGCCGAGCTTCACGTCGTCGGCGATGTTCTGAAACGGCATGGGAGTCCTATAAACCGGGTGGAGTCGCGTCGGACTACGCCGAGCCGGCGCGGCGCCGTTCTTGGTGAGCCTGCAGCATGAGCGCCAGGCGACTGTTGAGCACCTTCTCGAGCGCCAGCGTGTGCTCGTGGTAGTGGATCAATCCATCGACGATGAGCTTGCGTGCGAGGTTGTACTGCGTGTCCAACCGTACGCCGCTGACGCCCACGCGCAGGGTATCGCGGAAAGCGTCGGCGTGCGCCAGCGCGACGAGCAGCGGCGTCGTGGCGTAGCTGACGAAGCCCACCAGAATGGGCTCCTCGCTCGCCCACGGCGCAAAGACCTCGGCGCACTCGGCCACCCGGAACTCGCGCTCTCCGCTGCGCTTGCCGACCAGCGTGTAGCGCACGTCGGCGTGCTTGAGCACGCGCGTCGAATGCGAGTCGTTCTTGCCCGCGTACGGCGCCTGTGCCGACTCGGCGCCCTCTGCACTCGGCTCCCCCACGGGCGTGACGACGGCCGCCAGTCCACCGCGCCATCCCCGCAGCGGGCGCTGCAGGTCGAAGGTGGTGTTCGTCCTGGGATCGTCGATCAGGATCACCGGATGTTTGGCCACGCCTCGTGCCTCCTGAGCCTTCCGCGCCGCCGTTCGACGCGGCGGCATGCTACCAAGGCGCTGCGCGCCCGATCAAGAAAC